>DATIRX010000617.1:0-8221 GCA_035469225.1 Bryobacteraceae bacterium | reverse complement strand
TAGACGATCACCACACGATTGGGTAGCTGCAGGATCTCCATGGAATACGAAGAGTGCATGATGCGCGGCACACCCGACGGCAAGCATTGCGTTGCCGGATCGCCTGCAGATTGCGTCCTCTGCCGCTCATCCCAAACTTGCTTGCCCTTGGCGTTGAGTGGGGCGCCCCCTGATGGCGTGATCGCCATCAACTTGGGAAGGCTCCAAACCCCGGAACCGCCCAGGTCGAAGGGCTGGTTCGCTACTTGGCCGATCACCGGCGGCAGGAACACCACCGCCGCCGGGATCAGCCATCGTCTGCTGTCCAAAGCCGAAGCTACCGAACGGTATTGGTGTGAGGCACCGCGTTGATGTGGATCAGATCGCGGTTGTTTTCCTGGCAGATGTACTCCAGGATCTCGCCACCACGCATGGTGAAGGGGCCGGTCCGGTTCGGCGTCCACGTAATTCCGGTCACCACCGTCCAGGGTTTGGTGTAGAACTCGGGGTCGTCGATGGTCGATTCTATTTTGATGTTGTTGAAGTCGGTCCGGGTAAGCCTCTCGGTGACCTTCAACTGCTCGCCGTGCGGATGGCCGGAAGCGTCCAGCCAGGTCCGATCGTTAAAGCCATTGGATTCGATGACCAGGGTGTCGCCCTCCCAGTGAGCGATGGAATAACCCAGATAGGTGGGATTCACATCCTCGGGGTTAGGCAGCTTTCTGCCGTCCATCCACACCAGGCGCCAGACATGCGCCCCGCCCTCGTACACGAACAGGATCCGATCCGGCATTTGGTAGACCTGTAAAGGATAGGGTGTAAAGAACATGCGTGGAACGCCGGGAGGCAGGCAGAAGCCCTCGGGATCGTCCTTCTCAAGGTCCTTCAGTTCCCGCTGTTCCCAGAGCGCCTTGGCAAGGGGCTTGAACGGTGGATAGATGTACTGGCAGCCCTTTTCGTCGTGCGCATTGACCTGCAAATTCACGATATAGGGGACGTTCCACACGCCCTTGGCCAGGCCGCCGAAATCGGGCTTGCCGGCATGGACGCCATACTGGGGTTCGTTGGGGATGCGTGGGACGGGCGGCAAAGCTTCGGGAGTTCCTCCCCGTCCGGCGCCTCGTCCTGCGCGACCACCGCCAGCGGCTCCCTCGGGAGCTGCGCCTCGTCCTGCGGCTGGAGCCCCGCCTCGAGCGGCCGCCGCGGCAGCGTTGCGATCCAGTTGCCATTGCGGAGGACCGGGACAGCCTTCGGGCTGGGGTGCGCCGCCGCCGCGCTGCGCCGCAGCCGGTACCGACAGCAACGTCAGCCCGACAAACAGGCCAGCCCCAGTCCAGATCGAACTAATGGATTTCCTCAAGTTAAGAACCTTCCTTTCGAAAGCGAGCGCTAGAGCGAGCGCGACCGTAACATTGTGGCGCTGATCGGGCCACTGAAGTTACCCCTCTGGCAGGCGCCCGGCTCGTGAAAACCTGGGAAATACCAGGCCGGAACCATACTACTCACAGTCCCGAAGGCAAGTCAAACACGAGCCGCAAGTCAAACGCCAGCAGGCGGTTAGTGGACGATCTGGTCGACCAGCCACTCATTGTCCAGCTTGAATCGGAAAACCGGGCTGGCAGAGGGAGTGAACTCTCCGTGCCGGATCCCCATCAAAGCCGGGAAGCTGTCCTGGAAGCACTTATGGTCGATCCGGATGCCCACCTTGGCTTCCGCGACCTTGGTGAAGGGGTCAGTATCCTGGATGTTTCCCATCTGCAGAACCTTGAGAGAAAACGAGCCCCGAACCTGTACGTAGGGGAGGGGCGAGACAATCTGGACATCGTCGCCAAATTGAAGATCGCGGCCCTTCTGCGTCAGCCGCCCCAGTGACCGCCCGTCTCCCATCGGAGAGACCGTCCACAGATCATTTTGGACGCCGCATTCCACCTGGGACGAACTCAGAACCACCTGTTCACCATCCAGCCGGACCGGACGCGATTCCAGCAGGCCGTTGGGATCAAAGCCGCTGCCGCCGCAGCCCGCCAGCACCAGGCACCCGAAAAGGACACCGGAGATCTTTGGGGAAAGGTTTGGCACCTCCGTTCATCGTCGGTTTCGAGCCTATACTTGAGGACCCCTTGCCTGCGCGAATATCCGATTGCAACAGAACGGATTACGTGAGACAATGGCAGGGTTTTTAAGCACGAATCCCGGCCCTGCCGGGAGTGGAATAGGAGATATCAAGTAGTGAGAGAAAAGGGTGTCGTCAAATGGTTTAACGCCGCCAAAGGCTATGGATTTATCCAGCGGGCCAGTGGCGAGGACGTGTTTGTCCACTTCTCAGCAATCCAGATGTCCGGTTACAGGACCCTGGAGGAGGGCACAGAAGTGGAATTCGAAGTAAAGAAGGGGCCGAAAGGGCTCCAGGCTGAGAACGTCAACCACCCGTAGCTCTTGACGTTGTAATTTGTAAGCCCAGGAACGAGAAGGGCTGCCGTGCAGGCAGCCCTTTTTCATTTAGATTTCCAAAAATTCCCGTTTTACTTCGCGGCTGGCCACGCACGGTCAATCGGCTTAGCCGGATCGGCCGTAATCTGCAGCTCCGCGCAATGATGATATGAAAAATCCCCGTCCGAGTTCCGGCCGTGCTCGGCCATGAACTGGATGATCTGCAGCGTGCACTTGGAGCAGCTGATGTTGGGCAGCGTCACATCCGTCTCCCACGGATCCATCTGCTTGGAAGTATGCGCGAACAGTCCGTCCATCAGCACCGGAGGTTTCGGATTCTTCTCGATGGGCGCGGATACCGACCAGGGTCCCTTCTCGCTATCCCGAGTGGTCACTTCGGGGTCCGCCGGAAGCTCGGCGCGGGAGTTCACCGCCAGCGCGATCCGGTAATGCCCCGGATGAAACACGGTTTCCTGCAGCTTGATGTGCAGCTTCTGCCCGCCCTGGACCTTGGTGATCATATTGGTCGGCGTTCCGGGATTCGCCGCCTTGCCCTTCGCGGCATTGGCCGAAGTTCCGCCGCAGGGGCCCAGCTTTTGCGGATCGCCCAGATTGTTCTCTTCAATCCAGGATGCCGGTTCCAGCAGCCGAAAGTGCGCCGAAGCGAACGGAGCGATCGCGGCCGTGGCGGCCAAGGCGAATGACAAACCCAAAAAGCGTCTCATGCGGCTTCTCCTCTTCAAAGAGGTATAACACAAACCACTTGCGTGTGATAGGATCTTTCGCATGCGTACACGCCTAGCCCTTCTTGCACTGATGTTTGCGACCGCTGCAGCGGTGAGCCAGCTCCCGGCCCAAGCGCCCGCCAAACAGGAAAAACAGCCCAAAGCCACCAAAACCTACAGCTCCGCCGCCGACATCACGGCCATGATGGCCAAGGCCAAGAACGAACGCAAAGCGGACCAGGCCAACTTCAGCCAAACCATTCTCCAGCTAGCGCCGTACGGCGCAAATATGGAGTATCGCTCAGCCGTCCCGCAGGCCGCCGCGGTCCACGAAAAAGAAGCCGAGATGTTCTACGTGATTGACGGAAGCGGGACCCTGGTCACCGGCGGCAAACTGGTGGGCGAAACCCGCAATGGCGACAACCTCACTGGCACGGCGATCGAGGGCGGGAACACCCAGAACGTCGGGAAGGGCGATTTCTTCATCGTTCCGGAGAAGACGCCACACTGGTTCAGCAAGATCAACGGCACCCTGGTCCTGATGTCCCTGCACGTTCCGCGATCCTGAACCCAATCCAAGCCTGCGGCATCCAATTCTCTTTGTGGATGCCCGCGAGAACAGCGCGGTAAACTTCGAAGGAGAGCCACGCTATGTCAATCCGACCCGTAAAACGTGTCATTAAATCCAAGCCCACGCTCGAAGGAGCCGGCGTGCACCTGCGCCGCGCATTTGGCTTCGGCAATACTGGCGACTTCGATCCCTTCCTGCTGCTGGACGATTTCCGCAACGATGTTCCCGCCGACTATCTGTCGGGCTTTCCCTGGCATCCGCACCGCGGGATCGAGACCATCACCTATGTTCTCGCCGGGACCGTGGAGCACGGCGACAGCATGGGGAACCGCGGCGCCATCGCCGCGGGCGACGTCCAGTGGATGACCGCGGGCCGCGGCATCATCCACCAGGAAATGCCCAAGGGCGACGCAGCCGGACGCATGCACGGCTTCCAGCTGTGGGCCAATCTGCCAGCATCGCTCAAGATGACGGACCCCCGCTATCAGGAGGTGAAGGCGCCCGACATTCCCGTGATCACCGATGACGACGGCACTCAGGTGCGCCTGGTCTGCGGGAGTTTTTGGGGCAAAAAGGGTCCGGTGGACGGCATCGCCGCCGACCCGATCTATATCGACGTCTCGGTCCCTCCGGGCAAGAGGAAGTCCCTGCCCGTCGAGACCACCCGTCACGCCTTCGCTTACGTGTTCGCCGGCGATGGGAAGTTTTCCAATGCCTCCGGCCCGCTTTCGGTCCCCACCGAAGGAGTCGGATGGGCGGAATCGTCCGCCCCGCCGGCCGAGGCCGACAACCGTTCGCTGGTGCTGTTCGACCGCGGCGACGAAGTCACCGTGCAGGCCGGGGAAGACGGGATCCGGTTCCTGCTGGTCTCGGGAAAGCCCCTGGAAGAACCGGTGGCATGGTACGGCCCCATCGTCATGAACACGCAGGATCAGCTGAAGCAGGCGTTCGAGGAGCTGGAAAAAGGAACGTTCCTCAAAACTTGAAATTCCTGCTGTAGAATAGAACGAGTCATTGGGCGGAAAACGCCAGGAGTTTATTATGAGCACTCGTCTCCAGGTTGGGATTTTGAGCGCGGCGATCGCGCTGTCGATGGTCGGCCTGGCTTTTTCCCAAGAGCCGGCCGCGGGACAGGCCAAGGCAGAGGGCAAGGCCAAGGGAGCCGGTAAAGGCAAAGGCCGCGGCGGACCGGCTGTTCCCCAGGGACCCACTCCCCGCATGCCGGATGGCAAACCCGATCTGAGCGGGCTGTGGTTCCGCCCCTACACGCCCAACATGGCGTCGGGACCGGCCAAAGACACTCGCCAGGGCGACCCGACCGGACCGAAAGAACTCCCCTTCACCGCCGCGTACAAGGCCAAGTGGGACGCCTATAAACCGGATGACGGCGACTACACCGGAGCGTGCCTGCCGTTCGGGTTGATGCGCTCCATGAATTCCCCGGACCCCATTCAGTTCATCCAGCATGAGCCGTTCCTCGCTCTGCTCTACGAGCAGAACACCTGGTTTAAGCTCATTCCAACCGACGGGCGCCCGCATTCAAACAACATTGATCCCACGTGGTTTGGAGACTCCGTCGGCCACTGGGAAGGCGACACGCTGGTGGTGCACACCAATAATTTCAACGGGAAAACCCGCCTCGATACGGCCGGGCATCCGCACAGCGATGCGCTCGAAATCACCGAGCGTTTCAGCCGGCCCGATCTGGGCCACATGGCGTATGAAGTGACGATCCACGATCCCAAGGCGTTCACCGAGGACTGGGGCAACAAGCGCACCTTCACGCTGCGCACCGACACGCAGATCATGGAATACTCCTGCGAGGAGAACAACAAGAGTTTTTGGGAAGGCCGGATCAAGATCCCGAAGTACGATCAGTAGTAGTTCCGCTTCACTTTTCTCTGTTCAAGCCCAGCGCCCGGATGCGCTTGTGGAGATTGGTCCGTTCCATCCCCAGCACCCGGGCAGCGCCGGAGACGTTCCACTTGGATTCCTCCAGTGCCTTGAGAATGTGCTCGCGCTCGGCTGATTCCCGGGCCTCACGCAGATTTCCCTTGGCGCCCGAGCCGCGTGCGATGCGGATCTCGACCGGCACGGCTTCGGCATCGATCGCGTCGCCGCGCGTCAGAATGGCCATGCGCTCGACCGTATTGCGCAATTCCCGGATGTTGCCCGGCCAGCTGTAGTCTTCGAACGCTTCGAACACGTCCGGAGCCAGTTGCTTGGGGCGAAAATTGTTGCGCGCGCAGAACTCGCCCAGGAAATACTCCGCCAATGCGCCGATGTCTTCGCGCCGCTCGCGCAGGCTGGGGACGCGTACCGGCACGACGCACAAGCGGTAGTACAGGTCTTCCCGGAATTTCTGTTGCGCGACCATCTCAGCCAGGTCGCGATTGGTGGCCGCGATCACCCGCACCGAGACGCGAATGGATTGCTCTCCGCCCACGCGATGAAATTCGCCTTCCTGCAGCACCCGCAGCAGCTTGGCTTGCGATGCCGCGTGCAGGTCGCCGACTTCGTCCAGAAACAGCGTGCCCCGGTCGGCCAGCTCGAATTTTCCGCGCCGGGGCGACGTGGCGCCCGTGAACGCGCCTTTTTCGTGTCCAAAAAGCTCGCTCTCGATCAGCTCCGTGGGGATCGCCGCGCAGTTTACCTTCACGAACGGTCCCGCCGAGAAGGGACTCTCCGCATGGATGTGGGCCGCCAGCAGTTCCTTGCCGGTGCCGGATTCTCCGGCCAGCAACACCCGCGCGTCGCTGCGAGCCGCCATGGTGGCCTGCTCCAGGACGCGCTCGAAGGCCGGACTGGATCCGATCATGCGCGCTCCGCCCAGCAGCTCCCGCAGCCGGCGATTCTCTTCGCGCAGCTTGGATTCCTCCAGCGCGTGCCGCAGAGCCAGCAAAACGCGTTCCCGGCTCAGCGGCTTCTCCAGGAAATCGAAGGCGCCGGCGCGAGTGGCTTCCACTGCGTCGGCGATGGTTCCGTGTCCCGAGATCATGATCACCGGCGCGTCGTTATCGTTGGATTTGAGCCAGCGCAGCAGGTCGATTCCCGTGCCATCGGCCAGCCGGACGTCCAGCAGGTACACATCGGGGCGCTGTGGAAACGCCTTGGCCTCGGCGATCGACGAGCACAGGTTCACGGCGTAGCCCTCGCGCTCCAGAATCAGGCGCAGGCTGCGGCCGATATTCTCCTCGTCGTCCACCACCAGAATTCTGCGCTGTGCCATGGGTTTTAAGATGGGACTCCGTTGCGCGCCGCCGCGAGAATCACGCGAAATGCCGCGCCGCCCAGCTCACCGCGGAGCGCCTGAAGATCGCCGCCGCACAGCAGCGCGCTCCTGCGCGCGATGGAAAGACCCAGTCCCATGCCGCCTTTCTTGAAGGAGATGGTCGGCTCAAACAAACTCGATTGGGCCTGCAGGCTGAGTCCCGGGCCGGAATCGTGCACTTCGATATTCAGCTGCTGGCCCGCGCGGGCGGTTCGCGCCATCACCACGCCGCCGGGCCGGGCGGCTTCCGCGGCATTCTCCAGCAGATTCGTCAGCACGCCCTTGATCAGATCCGGATCGGCCACCGCCGTGGGACGGTCGGGAGCCAGATTCATTTGATAGATCACTTCCGGATGCGCGTTCTTGAGGAAGGACACGCGCTCCTCCACCAGCGCGTTCACATCGATCTCGGCGGGCAGCACGGGCGGCTCGGCGGAAAATTCCGAAAACGCACGAACGCGTTTTTCCAAAGTGTTCACTTCGTCGGCGACGATCTGCGCGGCCTGCTCCAAAAACGCGCTGTCGGGGGCGCCTTGACGGCTGACAATTTCCTCCATGGTGAGACGGATGGGCGTGAGCGAATTTTTCACTTCATGCGCCATCTTGCGCGCCAGAGCCTGCCAGCTGGCCAGCCGCGTGACGTGAATCAGGCGCTCCTGGGCTTGCTGCAGCTGGCTCGCCATGCGATTGAAAGCCTGCATGGACGCGGCGATTTCGCCCGAGCCTTCTTCCGGAACGCGCGCGCCCAATTCGCCCGCGGCCACCCGTTCCAATCCCTGGGTCAGCTGACGCACAGGGCGGCTGATGCGCGCGGCCAGAAACACCAGCGCCGCCAGGGCCGCCAGCCACAGCGACCCGGCGATCAGCAGCAACGCGCCGCCGAAACCCCGGCGAAAATTGCGGACGCCCGACGTTTCCACGGTTCTCCGCGCGTCGCCGATCTGCGTGGTCAGCTCGCCCAGAGGCACGCGCAGTTGCCGGGAATACATCACCACGTTGCCGCGTTTGCCCCCTACGTAGTAATCCAGGCGATCGCCGTTGGCGCCCGCCAGCACGAATTCCTCATCCAGGCCGCGCTCCCGAAAAACCTGCGCGTCGGCGGGATTCAGCTCCACGCCCTGGATGCGGCCGTCGGCAGCGTCCCGGCGGAGCGATTCCCGGGCCTGCTGATACAACTCGCGCCCGGTCTTCTCGAGGGATTGGGACAGCGCATCCAGCTCATGCAGCGGGGCTAATTCCAGGCTG
>DATIRX010000616.1:0-1901 GCA_035469225.1 Bryobacteraceae bacterium | reverse complement strand
CTCCTGCGCCACGGTGCTGATGCTGGATTGCAGCCACAGCATGATCTTGTACGGCGAAGATCGCTTCACGCCCGCCAAGAAAGTCGCGATGGCGCTTTCCCATCTGATCCGCACGCAATATCCGGGGGATTCGCTGCGCTGTGTTCTGTTCCACGATTCCGCTGAGGAGCTGCGGATCGAGGATCTGGCTCGCGTGCAGGTGGGCCCGTACTACACCAATACGCGCGAAGGCCTGATCCTGGCGCAGCGCCTGCTGAACCAGGAGCGTAAGGACATGAAGCAGATCATCATGATCACCGACGGCAAGCCCAGCGCGCTTACGCTGGATGACGGGCGCATCTATCGCAACGCCTTCGGCCTGGACCCGCTGGTGATCAGCCGCACGCTGGAAGAGGTTAACCGCTGCAAGCGCCAGGGGATTCTGATCAACACCTTCATGCTCGCCAGCGACTATGGCCTGGTGCAGTTCATCCAGAAAGTGACCCAGCTGTGCCGTGGCAAGGCGTATTTTACGACGCCTTACACACTGGGCCAGTACCTGCTGATGGACTACATGAATCGCAAGACGCGAACCATTCACTAGTTCCCCCACCCTGACGGATGGGGCTGAACGCGCGCGCTGCGACCCAGCCCCGGCTGTGAGCCGGCACTCTGGTATCCGGAATGCATCAGCATTTGCGAGATGATGTTTCACGACCGAGCGGAAGCCGGACCATTGTTGGCCGCCGCCCTTCGCGCGTACAAGGATCGTCCCGGCGTCGTCGTGCTGGGCCTTCCGCGCGGCGGAGTGCCGCTGGCGCGTATTATTGCCGGCTTTCTGGGCGCGCCCCTGGACGTCTTCCTGGTTCGCAAGCTGGGAGTTCCCTGGCAGCCCGAACTCGGATTCGGAGCGATCGCCGAGACGCCGGGAACCGACCCGCCCGTGCGGGTCATCGACGAAGGGCTCGTCCGCGAATGCGAGCTTAGTCCCGAAGTCATCGAAGAAATCGCCTCACGGGAACAGCGCGAGATTGAACGGCGGGGCCGCGTGTATCGCGGGCCTCGATCCTTGATCGAAGTGCGCGGCCGGGAAGTAATCCTGGTCGACGACGGTCTGGCCACCGGCAGCACCATGTTGGCGGCGGTTCGCGCCCTTCGACATCAGAACGCCGCGCGGATTATCGTGGCCGTCCCGGTAGGATCCCGTACCGCTTGCCAGATGCTGCGGCGTGAGGCTGACGAACTCGTCTGTTTGTCCGCTCCCGAACACTTCGAATCGGTCGGCTCCTGGTATGAGGATTTCACCCAGGTCACAGACCGTGAAGTGCAGGAGGCTCTCTCCTCCGCCCCCGAAACTCAAAAATCAGCCAACCGCCCGCGATAGAGCGACACACGCAGAGCGTTGAGCACCGCCGCCATGTCGATCGCCTCCTGCGCGATGGCGCCCGGCAGAGGAGAGAGCCACCCGGCGGCTGCCAGCATCATGCCCACCAGGCTCAGGGCCATTCCGCCCAGGGCGCTTTCGAGAGCGATTCTGCGCATCCGCCGGCTAATGTGAATCAGCTCATCTACTTTTTCGAGCGAAGAATCGAGCACCACCGCATCCGCCGCCTGAGCCGTGATGTCGTTGTTGGACCCGAGCGCTACGCCCGCAGTCGCCACCAGCATCGCGGGCGCATCGTTGATACCGTCGCCCACAAACAATGTTTTTTCGCGCTGACGCGCCGCGGTAACGATGGCCACCTTCTCTTCCGGCGTCTTGCTGAAATGCACCTCGGCGATCCCCACGCGTCCTGCCAGATGCCGGACCTCCTCTTCGCGGTCCCCGGAAAGAAGCATCACGTGCCGTACGCCGTGGAGCGGCGTCAGGTGAGAGATGAACGAGCTGCTTTCCCGCCGCGGCTCGTCGCGAAAGTGAAGAA
>DATIRX010000615.1:0-2626 GCA_035469225.1 Bryobacteraceae bacterium | reverse complement strand
GCTGATCGCGGTCCGGGCTGGCATCGGTGGCGATCTGTTTGCGATTCACTGGGAGCGTGTAGTTCATGTCTTGGAGCAGGCGGGTCACCGTGTTGGGCGAGACCGGGATGTCAAACTGCTGCAGGAGTTGAGCGATCTTCTCCGGGGTCTTGCGCGTCCACTTCAGGCCAGTCATCGGATCTCCGGCGGTATCGTGTTCCAGCAGGATTTCGATCTTCTGCGCTAATTCGGGCGTTTTTTTTCCGCCCGCGGGCGCCCGCCGCCGGTCCTGCGGACGCGCCCGAACTCCACGTCTTGGTTGAGCAACTGCTGTCGGCCCCGGGCGACCGTGTGAGCATCGATGCCGAGAAAGGCGGCCAGTTGGCGATCCCCTCCGTGCCCCAGCTTCAGGGATTCCAGGCCGGCATACAAACGCCGCTGCTGTTCGTCGAGCAAGCTATAGAAGAGGAGGATGGCGGCTTTCAGTTCCTCGGGCGGAACCTCCAGCGCGGAGGCGTCGGCTACTGTCGGGACCGCCTGGACGCTCTGGCGTGTCAGCAGCTGTCGCTGGCGGCTCGTCGGATCGAGGGAGGTATACAGATAAAGACCCGTGACGGTCTGGCGAGCAAGCCGCCGCTGGAGCACCAGCTGATGTAGGGCGTCCTGGACTTCCACGGACAAGGCCCGTGCCAGTTCCTCGGCGAAATAGCCGGCGGGCGAGTGGTTCACGAAGGCCTCAGCGGTGGCCAGCAGTGTGCCGTAACGTGAGAACCAGACCGCGATGTGGGACCACAGGCCGTCGCCATCGAAGCGGGCCATCTCGCGCAGAGCGTAGTAACGGCCGCGATGCGAGTAGCTGGTGAGGTAGTCGAGCGGCTTCAGTTTGCGGAACACGGTCACGTCGACCTGGGTTCCGAGGGCCGCCTTGAGTTCCTCCAAGGTGGCGATCCGGTTGCGGCGCAGCAGTTGGCGCAGAGCGTCGGAGGAGAAGGACGAGGGTCGCATAATGTTATAGTTCCGACTGCATGGGCCTCCCTGGTCGGAACTATAACAAAACAAGACGGTCCATGTCCAGCGCTCCGGCCCGAGCTTGCAATGTGCTTAAATACGGTGGCTCATCGAAGGGATGTTGGCGCCAGTCACTGCACTGAAGCGCTGTCAAAATGATTGAAGACCGATCACGATGTAGCAGTTCTTTTTGCGTCAGCCCTTAGCTCAGACTAAGGTGTTGATTTTCGAGCAGGTTAGTCATCCGCTCGCGCCTCCCCCGGCATCTTGCAAACAACATCTAGTGTAGTGTCCACGAAATAACTGGACAACTCATTTCTTCGGTTTCTTCTTTGCCTTCCGCTTACGAGGCAAGGTGCAGCCGGGTTGAATCTGCTCCAGCGTTTGCCGGCATCGCGAAAGCTTTTCCACGATCGATTCGACCGTGGCCGTCCAGACGAAGGGTTTCGGGTTTTCGTTCCAGGCCTGCAGGAATTCTTCAATCGCTTTCTGCAGATCGGCCACGCTTCCAAACGAGCCGCGGCGGATTCTCTTCCGAGTGAGTTCGCCGAACCACCGCTCCACCAGATTCAACCAACTGGAACTGGTCGGCACGAAGTGGGGAACAAAGCGCGGGTGACGTTTCAGCCAAGTCTGGACGCTGGGATGTTTATGGGTGCCATAGTTGTCCATCACCAGGTGCAGCCGGGTCTCCCCGGGGAACTGCTGATCCAGGCTTCGTAGGAACCGCAAGAACTCCTGATGTCGGTGGCGCTCGTAGCACTGTCCCACCACGCGTCCTTGTAGGACCTCCAGGGCCGCGAACAACGTCGTGGTGCCGTTGCGTTTATAGTCATGCGTCATCGTTCCGCAGCGGCCCTTCTTCAACGGCAGACCCGGCTGGGTGCGGTCCAGCGCCTGGATTTGGCTCTTTTCATCGACACACAACACCATCGCCTGCTGTGGCGGATTCAGGTACAACCCCACCACGTCCGTCAACTTCTCCAGAAACCTGGCATCTCGCGACAGCTTAAACGTCTTCACCCGGTGCGGTTTGAGATTATGGCCCTGCCAGATGCTGTTGATGGTGGACTTGCTGACTCCCTGCTCAGCGGCCAGCAGCCGGCAACTCCACTGGGTCATCCCCTTGGGCCTGGTGCGCAACGTGGCATCCACGATGGCCTGGATCTTGTCCGGGCCATAGGTCGGTTTCCGGCCGCGCCCCGGCGCCACTTCCCACAAGCTATCCAGCCCCTCCTGGTCGAAACGGGCGCGCCATAACCTCACCGTTTTTCGATTGACCGCCAACTGCTGGGCGATGGCGTTATCGGATTTGCCTTCCGCGGCCGCGAGCACGACCTGGCTGCGCAAGGCCACCTGCTGCGGTGTACCAAAGGCCGAGAGCCATTGCCGAAGCTGCTGCTCGTCGGCGTCCTTCAACGATAAGGCTGGCGTGGATAGCGGCACCAACCCCAGCATAACGGAGTTCGGACCGTTTGTCCAGTTATTTGCTGGACACTACACTAGATCAGCGTGCGCCATGGCAAATTGAGGGTCGATCGCGATGGCGCGCTCAAGGTGGGGAGTCGAGGCAGCAAAACCGTGCGCGAGAAGGGCGCTCCGCACCGCACTGTATGCTTTCAGAGCTTCCAACGACGAC
>DATIRX010000614.1:0-5318 GCA_035469225.1 Bryobacteraceae bacterium | reverse complement strand
GGCTTGCGTGGAGACGATGGCGATGCGGCGTTCCCAGAGATTCCGCGACTTCGCGAGACGATACAGAATCTTGCGCGGGCGGGTTAGGAGATGCTGTCCCACGATGTAGGGAGCCGAGGTATCCACCAGGTCCCAGTTGTTCACGAACCTGGTGTGCTTCAGGTAAAAGTTGAAGATCGCCGGGCTGTTTTCCCGTTCGTATTGGGCTACCAGAATCTCGAGCGCCACGAACCGATGCTCGTGAATCGGAGAGGCGAGCAGTTTTTCGACGTCATTCAGAGGCAGGTGAACGTAGCGGTGGGCGATTCGGCGCTGCACGGGAACGGTGATTCCGATGAAGCGGTCGCCATGACCGTACTGACCTTTGCCGGTCTTGAAGAACCAGGCTGAGCCGCGGGCGCGCTCGGGATCGGCCGCGGCAGCAAGTTCTTTCTTGAGATCGGAAACGCGCATCTATCGCTGATTGGAGCGAATACAAACGCCGTCGAGCACTTGGTCGAGGAGGCGCGCGTCGGCTTCGCTGACGTCGCGGTAGGAGGCAGATTCGCCAAGCTTGCCTAGATTCCGCCAACGCTTGCCGTTTGCCGTTCGACCTCTAGCATCAATAGTGATAAGCGGGTCAGTGCCGAAGACTTTTTCTTGATACTCAACTGACTGCCACACGTCGGGGTCGTAGGGAAGTCCGAAGCTCCACAGCGGCCCGCTTCCGTGCCTGATTCCTGCGCTTCCAGTGCTGTAGCCGCGGATTCCATAGTCGATATCTTGCCCTTGGCGGTCCGCAGTCACACCCGCCACACGAGGAAAGCAAAACTGAGCGCCCCACCCGTTAATGGAATCGCAAGGTTCGGTTCGAGGGCACGCACGGATTTGTGAATTTGAATCGCCCGGCTGCAGTGTAATCGGACTCTCCGAGATGTCAGCGGTGCGAATCCACTGACTGCGATAACCAGCCTTCCGTATCACCAGCGCAGCCGCTCGTGTTCGAACCGCAAACTTGCCCGCAGCGTCTGTTTGAATGGCTTCTCGATAGTTGTCCGAGTGATCTATGCGCGCTTCGCGGATGGGTTTGCCGTCAACATCTGTTACGCTCCCCGTGACGGATCGAGCCTGGGGAAGCAAAAGATCGCGGTACGCCTGGGCGCATAGCAACGCTGCGGTCATCGTCATTGCCGCAACCAGCGTTCGCACCCCGCCTCCTTAGAAACCTACCGAAACTCTTCCTGCATCCGATCCAGCTCGGCCGAACCCGGGCAGAGCTTCTCATACGCCAGATCGCGCAAAGGCGTCGGCGACGATTCGCCCAGTTCGTGCATGTCCGGCGCGCTCGAGTCGATGTAGAGCAGCCCGGTCACGACCGCGTTCGACGGCTGATCGTCGAGGAATGCCGCCACCTTCCGGCGATCCGTCGGATCATAATTCTTGGGCACAGCGGTGAAGTTCACCACGCTTCCATCGTGCATGGTCACCGACGTCGTGCCGGACTTACTGATTTGCGCCAGAATCTCACTCTGGGGCGGCACGAAATCCGCCTGCGTGGCCCGCAGCGTGTTCTTGCGCGTGTGCTTGTAGCTTTTGGTGGAGCCTTCATGATCGTTGAAGGTCACGCAGGGCGAGACCACGTCCACCAGCGCGAATCCGCGATGCGTAAACGCCGCCTTCAGGATCGGAACTAATTGCTCTTTATCGCCCGAGAAACTGCGTGCTACGAAGGTCGCTCCCAGCGAGAGAGCCAGCCGCACCGGATCGATGGGAGCCATGCGGTTGGCCTCGCCGCGTTTGCTCTTCGAGCCGATGTCGGACGAGGCGGAAAATTGTCCCTTGGTCAGCCCATAGACGCCGTTGTTTTCGAGGATGTAGGCCATGCGCACATTGCGGCGGATGGCATGGCACAGCTGGCCCAGGCCGATGGAAAGAGAATCACCGTCGCCGGAGACGCCCACGTACAAGAGGTTCCGGTGGGCGGCGGCCGCGCCGGTGGCGATCGCCGGCATGCGTCCATGCGCGGAATTGAATCCGTGCGCGCCGCTGACAAAATACGTGGGGGTCTTCGAAGAACATCCGATGCCGCTCAGCTTGGCCACCATGTGAGGCTGCGTATCCAGCTCCCACAGCGCGCGGATGACGGCGGCAGTGATGGAATCGTGCCCGCAGCCGGCGCACAGCGTCGACATGGATCCCTCGTAATCACGAATGGTCAGGCCGAGCGCATTCCGCTGCAGGGTCGGATGCGTGGCGATGGGTTTTGCGATCGACGGCATGGTGGTTAAGTCGCCTTCCTAAAGTTGGCTCAAAACTCCCTGAACAACGTGACGGCTGCTCAGCGGGAATCCTCCGTACACCAGAACGCTCTTCAGTTTTTCCTTGGGCACGCTGGTTTCCAGCGTCAGCAGCGAGCGCAGCTGGGCGTCGCGGCTTTGTTCCACCACGAAACAGAAATCGTGATCGGCCAGGAACCGCTCCACGGTCTCTCCAAAAGGAAATCCGCGCACGCGCAGATAATCGGCGGGAGTGCCCTGGCGATCCAGCTGGTCCATGGCTTCGCGCACGGCGGGGTCGCAGCCGCCCATGGCGATCACTCCGAAACGCGCGCCGGGGCGGGAGACGACCTCCGGCTCAGGGATGAACTTCGCGGCCGCCGCGTGCTTCTTCTTGAGGCGATCCATCACCTCCTGATATTCGTCCGGAATCTCGGTGTATCCGCCGAACTTGTTGTGCCCGGATCCGCGCACGAAATACGCGCCCTTTTCGCTCACGCCCGGCAGGGTTCGCGGCGTGACGAAGTTTTCGTCCTCGTTGTTGTAGCGCTGGAACTTCTTGATTTTCGTGGCGAGCTCATCCGCGTCGATCACCCGGCCGCGATTCGGACGATAGGAATCGTCCCAGGTCAGCCGGGGCACCACCCAGTCGTTCATGCCGATGTCCAGATCGGACAGCATGATCACGGGCGTCTGGAACTGCTCGGCCAGATCGAACGCTTTGACGGCGAAATGAAAACACTCGTGCGGATTCGACGGGAATAGCAGAATGTGCCTGGTATCGCCATGCGACGCGTAGGCCGCCAGCATCACGTCGGATTGCTGGGTGCGCGTCGGCATGCCGGTCGACGGACCCACGCGCTGGACGTCGACCACCACCGCGGGAATCTCGGCGTAATATCCGAAGCCCAGCAGTTCATTCATGAGCGAAATTCCGGGACCCGCGGTGGAAGTGAATGCGCGCGCGCCGTTCCAGGAAGCGCCCAGCACCATGCCGATGGCCGCCAGCTCGTCCTCGGCCTGCACGATCAGGTAGTTGTTCTTGCCGGTTTCCGGGTCTTTGCGGTATTGCTCGCAGAATCCCTTGAATGCATCCATTACCGAGGTGGCCGGCGTGATGGGATACCATGCTGCCACGGTGCATCCGGCGTAAATCGCGCCCAGGGCGGTGGCGGTGTTGCCGTCGATCAGGATTTTGCCGGAATTGCCGTCCATCTTCTCCAGGCGGAACGGCAGCGGGCAGTCGAAATGATCTTTCGCGTATTGGTAACCCAGGTTCAGCGCCTTGCGGTTGGAGTCGTGCAACGCCTTCTTGGCGGCGAATTTCTCTTCGAGCAGCGCGTTGACCACGTCCATGTCGATATCCAGCGCCGCCACCATCGCTCCGGCATAGGCGATGTTCTTCATCAGGATGCGCGCACGAGGATCCTCGAACGCCTGGTTGCACATCTCCGCCAGAGGCACGCCCAGAAATGTAATGTCCTCTCTGTGCAGATCCGGATCCAGAGGCCAGGAGGAATCGTACAGCAGGTACCCGCCGGGACGGACTTCCTGGATATCGCGATCGTAGGTCTGCGAGTTCATCGCGACCATCAGATCGTAATCCAGGGCGCGGGCCGAATACCCTTCTTTGTTGACGCGAATCTCGTACCAGGTGGGCAGGCCTTGAATATTCGACGGAAAAAGATTCTTGCCGCACACCGGAATGCCCATGCGGAAGATGGCCTGCATCAGGAGGCCGTTGGCGCTGGCCGAGCCGGTGCCGTTGACGTTGGCGAGCTTTACCGCGAAATCATTTACGCGCGTACGGAGGACGTCGTGCATGCAGCTCCTGCATAAGGAATAATGAGGTCGAATTTTTGCATGTCCCATGCCGCCGTAGGACAACGCTCGGCGCACAGCCCGCAATGGACGCACACGTCTTCGTCTTTGACCATCGCGCGTCCGGTTTGCGGCAGCGGCTCGGATGCGTAAATCGGCTGCGACAGGTTGGTGGCAGGCGCGGACAATCTGGTACGCAGTTCGGCTTCGTCGCCGTCGCGGGTGATGGTGAGGCACTGCACCGGGCAGATATCGACGCAGGCGTCGCACTCGATGCAGCGTTTCTCGCTAAAGGTGGTCTCGATATCGCAGTTGAGACAGCGCTGCACTTCGCGGGCGGTCTGCTCGGGATCGAAGCCCAACTCCACTTCCAGGCTGAGTTCCTGGAAGCGTTTGGTCAGATCCACGTGCTGCATTTTCTGGCGCTTGGAGGGGTTGTAGTCGTTGTGGTAGCTCCACTCGCTCAGCCCCATCTTCTGGCTGACCAGGCTGCTGCCCTGCGCGGGCCGGTCGGTAACCGGCACACCCTGGCAATGATTGTGAATGGAGATGGCGGCCTGATGCCCGTGCGCCACGGCCCAGATGATGTTCTTGGGACCCCAGGCGGCATCGCCGCCGAAGAAAACGCCAGGGCGCGTGGATTGGAACGTGACCTTATCCACGGTGGGCATGCCCCACTTGTCGAATGCGATACCCAGGTTTTTCTCGATCCAGGGGAATGCGTTTTCCTGCCCGATGGCCAGGATCACATCGTCGGCGGGGATAAATACTTCTTCGATCACGCGCGATTTCTGGGCTTCGGCGTCCCACTCGAGGCGCTCGAAGTCCATGCCCTTGAGGACGCCGTTTTCGACCACGAAGCGCTTGGGCGCGTGATTGATGACGATGTCGACGCCCTCTTCTTCCGCGTCGTCCAGTTCCCAGGGCGACGCTTTGAAAAATCCGCGCGGCCGGCGCGCCATCACCTTAACGTCCTTGCCGCCCATCCGCCGCGCCGACCGGCAGCAGTCCATGGCGGTATTTCCCACGCCGATGATCAGCACTCGCTCGCCGATCTTGTCGATATGTCCGAAGGCGATGGATTCCAGCCAGTCGATGCCGATATGAATGCGCGGATTGCCCGCGGGTGTGTCATGGCGGCCGGGAAGGTCGAGCTCCTTGCCGCGGGGCGCGCCCGTGCCGACGAACACCGCGTCGTAGCCGTCCTGAATAAGCGACTGAAGACTGGAGACGGGCGAGTTG
>DATIRX010000613.1:0-2649 GCA_035469225.1 Bryobacteraceae bacterium | reverse complement strand
CGCCTGGCGTTTCTCTTCTGTCCCCACAACCGCCGCCGGATCCTCGAGGCTCCAGTGGAGCCGTTCGGTCTTGCTGGGGAACACGGGACAGCTTCCCTTGGCGTTGTCGCAGACTGTGATCACGTACCGGAAGTCCTGGCCAAGGAACTCGTCTAATGACTTCGAGCGGTGACCCGAAACGTCGATACCGATCTCCGACATTACGGCGATTGCCTCCGGCCGGACGAAACTCGGCTTCGTCCCAGCACTGAAGACCTCGAACCGATCCCCCACGGCGTTCCTGAGCAGGCCCTCCGCCATCTGGCTGCGGGCTGAGTTGCCGGTGCAGAGAACCAGGAGTTTAGTTCCATCTCCGGGTCTAATCCCATCGCCTTTCAGGCGATCAGCTTTGAGCCTCCTGCTGCGAGAATGGTGGAATGCTGGAGTATCGGACGAGCGCGCACGCGGTTTTCGATATCAAGTATCACTTCGTGTGGATCACGAAATACCGATACAAGATACTGCGCGGGAGAGTAGCCGAGCGTGCGCGCGACCTGCTGCGACAGATCTGCCAGGCCAGGGAGGCGGTGATCGTGAGAGGCGCGGTGTCGCCGGATCACATCCACATGCTGGTGTCATGTGCGCCGGACATGGCGCCGGCGAAGTTGGTGCAATACCTGAAGGGGCGATCGTCGCGGAGGCTGCAAGATGAATTTCCGGAGCTACGCAAGAGGTACTGGGGGCAGCACTTGTGGGCGCGGGGGTATTTTTGCGCGAGTGTGGGCGCGGTGGATGACGAGACGATCAAGAAGTACATCGAGAGTCAGAAGTGGGATGAGGAGGATCAAGGGTTCAAGATCACCGCGCCCAGCGAGCCTTGAGCCGGCTCTGAGCCGGGAACCCTTCAGGCGGCTTTTGGAGTGGGCCCCTGAATTGAGACAGCCGGTTAAGACTCACTTTTCGTTAAATGGAGAAGAGAGTCATGAGCTTGTCTCGAAGGACGTTTACGAAGGAGTTCAAGGAGGCCGCCATCCGGCGGCTGGAACTGGGGGCCTCGGTAGCCGAGGTGGCCCGCGCCTGCGAGGTCAATCCCAACGTGCTGCACCGCTGGCGGCGCGAACTACGTGACCATGGAAGCAAAGCGTTTGCCGGTAACGGCAGGAGCCGCACAGAGGAGAGCCGTCTGGCCGAACTGGAACGTAAGGTGGGCCGCCAAGCCATGGAGATCGATTTTTTGCGGCGCTGCCTGCAGCATGTCGAAGAGCAGCGGAAGCTGCAGGCGTTGATTACGCGCGGCGCGTCTACCCCTACATCGAAGAGGAAGTGAGGTTGGCTACGCCGCTCAGCGTGGAGCGGCTGTGCCGGCTGGCGGAAGTGAGCCGTGCCGGCTTTTACCGCTGGCGAGATGCGGCACCGGCCGAGGACCGTGACCTCGATCTGCGGGATCAGATCCAGCGCATCGCATTGGAGTGGCCCTGCTACGGCTGGCGCCGCGTCCAGGCAGAACTGCGGCGGCGCGGTTGGGAAGCCAACCACAAGCGCGTGCGGCGCATCATGCGCCAAGACAACCTGCTCTGTCTGCGTCGCCGCAAGTTCGTGGTGACTACCGATTCGAACCACCGCCGGCCGGTGTATCCGAACCTAAGCGGCGAGCTGACGCTGACCGGCATCGATCAGTTATGGGTGGCCGACATCACCTACATCCGGCTGGAAACAGAGTTCGTCTACCTGGCGGTGGTGTTGGACGCATTCTCAAGGCGAGTGATCGGCTGGGCGTTGGATCGGACGCTGGAGGACGATTTGGCAATCCTGGCACTGCGGATGGCGATCCAGCGGCGGTCGCCAATGCCAGGCTTCGTGCATCATTCCGACCGCGGTGTTCAGTACGCCTCGGACGACTACACCAGCTTGCTGACGAACCACGGCGCCAGAATCAGTATGAGCCGCAAGGGGAACCCTTACGACAACGCGGCCTGCGAATCGTTCATGAAGACGTTGAAGTACGAGGAGGTCTATCGGCAGGAGTACCGAGGCATGGCTGAAGCTCGCGCGTCCATCGAGTGCTTCATCGAAAAGGTCTACAACCAGCAGCGGCTCCACTCGGCGCTGGGCTACCGGCCGCCAGCGGAGTTCGAGCAGGTGCGCGCTGTGGCGGCAATGGCTTGAGGGCGCCGATGCGTTTTCTCAGGCATGACGGAATCTATCGGTCCGATGTATTTTCAAAACAAAACCGCTAAACCCGGGGGCGGGTGCCGCCTCCCGCTGGTCGGCCCCGACGCCCCGGTCAAAGGACGCGACGGGAGGAGTTGCGCGCCCTGCTCATCGTCCGCGATGAGTTCCGGCCGGCTATTCCTCGATCGGGTTGCTCGCCAGCAGAGCCCGTCTCCGCTTCACCGGCACCCCGATCATAAAGGACTGGACGAATCGAACGGAAGGATTTATCATCGAACGGTAACCAGTGTCTTAACTGGTTGTCTCACCCAAAGGGCCCACGCCATTTAGCCGCAACCACGACTTTCAGTCGGAACCTGATTCTACCGGCTTTAGCCGGTAGTCATCAATTTCCCTTTAAGGGTCCCAAGCTCCCCGTTCTCTCTAGATGTGACAGACTCGCTGCCGCGAGCCATCGCGCGTGCCGCCCTCATCCCGCCAGCCGACTCCGTTCTCGCA
>DATIRX010000612.1:0-4665 GCA_035469225.1 Bryobacteraceae bacterium | reverse complement strand
GGTTTCGAGTCTTGAACATCTTGCGCCTGCATTCTTATGAACGTTTTGTAATCGAAACTGCCACTCTGCCATTAGGCAGGCCCGGCACCAATGGGCGAGACGACATCAGACACCCGATGATTTATCGGGAGAAAGCGGAATAAACGTTAGTGTAAGGGAGTTATTCACCAGCAGCTATAAATAGTTTCTATTGACTTCATCGTTTGTGCGGTGATCTCCGCCAGCCCCTCCCGGGCGATAGACTCCGTTTGCTCGCAGCACTATACTTGTGAAGTGTTGCGCCGAACCCGTATCATAGGATTTCTCTTCCCCTGCGCTTTCTGCGTGCATCCCGCGCTGGCACAGAAGCCTCTCCTCGATCAATACTGCGTCACCTGCCACAGCGACAAACTGCATACCGGGGGCCTTTCGCTGCAGGATGCAAACCTCACCGACGTTCCCAAAGGCGCTGAGACCTGGGAAAAGGCGATCCGCAAGCTGCGCGTGGGCGCGATGCCGCCCCAAGGCGCCCCGCGGCCCGACAAGGCCGCCCTGGATGGGCTGGCATCGTTTCTCGAAACCTCTCTCGACCGCGTATACTTGGCCTCGCCGAATCCGGGGCGAGCCACTATGCACCGCCTGAACCGCACCGAGTACGCCAACGCCATTCGCGACCTGCTGGCTCTGGATATCGACGCAACCGCGCTTTTGCCTCCCGACGACGAAAGCAGCGGATTCGACAATATTGCCGATGTTCTGCGCGTTTCACCCTCCCTGATGGAGCGCTACCTCTCCGCTTCCTGGAACATCAGCCGCCTGGCGCTCGGCAACCTGTCGATTGCGCCTTCCACGGCAACCTATCGCGTCCGCCCGGACCTTTCCCAGGACCAGCATATCGACGGATTACCGCTGGGAACGCGCGGCGGAATTCTGGTGAAGCATACCTTCCCGGTGGACGGCGAGTACGTCATCAAAGTCCGGCTTTGGCGCAATACCTTCGACCTGTTGCGCGGCATGGAAGATCCCCACCAGATCGAGATCAGCTTGGATGGCGTCAGAGTCCGCCTGGTGACCGTCGGCGGCCGCGAGGATTTCCTCAAGATGGCCGAAAATCCCGGCGCGTTCGGCGCCAATCTCGACCAGCGCCTGACCATCCGCCTCCCGATCAAGGCAGGCTCCCGAACGGTGACCGCAACCACGATTCTGAGAAGCCAGGCCCAGAAAGACGACCTGATCAAGCCGTTTCTGCGGACCACGGTGGACGGCCTGGACATCACCGGCGATCCCTCGGTCGACCGGTTGAATATCGAAGGTCCGTTCAACCAGACGGGAGTAGGAGACACTGCCTCCCGCCGCAAGATCTTCGTCTGCCAGCCTGCCTCGGCCAAAGACGAGTTGCCCTGCGCCCGCAAGATTCTTTCCACGCTGGCCCAGCGGGCGTACCGCCGCCCGCTCAAAGATAACGACCTGGAAGAGCCCCTCAGCTTCTACCAGCGCCGCCGCAACAACAAGGGCAGTTTCGACTCGGGAATCGAATCCGCGCTGCAGCTGATCCTGGCGAGTCCCGAATTTCTGTTCCGCTTTGAACCCGATCCCGCCAACGTTGCCGCCGGCGCGGCCTATCGCATTGACGATATCGCACTAGCTTCGCGGCTGTCATTCTTCCTGTGGAGCAGCATTCCCGACGACCAGCTTCTGAATCTCGCCACGCAGGGAAAGTTGAAGGATCCCGCGGTGCTCGACCAGCAGATCAAGCGGATGGTGGCCGACCCGCGCGCCCAGGCGCTGGCCGATAACTTCGCCGAACAGTGGCTGTTCCTGCGCAACCTCAAGAATGCCTCGCCCAACCTGGATGCGTTCCCCGATTTCGACGACAATCTGCGCCAGGCCATGCGCCAGGAAACCAAGCTGTTCTTCGACAGCATCCTGCGCGAGGATCGCAGCGTGCTCGATCTGCTCAACGCCAACTACACCTTCGTCAACGAACGCCTGGCCCGGCACTATGGGATGCCCAACATTTATGGAAGCCAGTTCCGGCGCGTCCCCGTCACCGATGAAAACCGCCGCGGGCTACTGGGGCAGGCCAGCATCCTCACCGTAACGTCCTATCCCAATCGCACTTCGCCCGTGCAGCGCGGCAAATGGATTCTGACCAACATCCTGGGCACGCCTCCCCTGCCGCCTCCGCCGAATGTGCCGGTGCTGCAGGAGAACGCCGAGGGTGCACAGCCGAAATCTGTCCGCGAGCGCATGGAAGCCCATCGCGCGGATGCGGTATGCGCGGGCTGCCATAAAGTGATGGACCCGGTCGGCTTCGCGTTTGAAAACTTCGACGCGATCGGCCGGTGGAGAGCATCCGACGATGGCGCCAGGATCGATCCTTCGGGAGTCTTGTTTAACGGCGCCCGCGTGGATGGACCCGCCGCCCTGCGGCAGATGCTCACCAGCCGGCCCGAAGTGTTCGTCGGCGTGATGACCGAAAAACTGATGACGTACGCGCTTGGCCGGGGCGTCGAATACTACGACATGCCCGCGGTCCGCAAGATCGTGCGTGATGCCGGGACCCGCGACTTCAAGTTTTCCGCCCTGATCGCCGGAGTGGTCAAGAGCACTCCATTCCAAATGAGGCTGAAAGCCGCTCCTGTAACCGTCGCCGGCGCCCGGCCCTAATCGGCGTAAACTATTCCTGAGGGAGATCCGTTCATGAGAGATCGTGTGTTCACCGCCAGGCGCCCCGGCATCCCGATGGTGCTGCTTTCGCTAGGTGTGTTCGCGGCCGTCGCCATGCTGCCCATCGGCGTTCAGGGGCAGCCGCAGAACAAGGAAAAGAAGCAGAAGGCCAAGGCAACTGCGGTGAAGACCACCACCATGGCCACCGGTCTGTGGCATCCCTGGAGCCTGGCGTGGCTGCCCAATGGCGATATGCTCGTGACCGAACGCAACGGCAAGCTCCGCACGGTGCGCGACGGCAAGCTGGATGCCGATCCCGTTGCCGGCGTGCCGCCCGTTCACTCCGTGCGCCTTTCCGGCCTCATGGAGGTCCTGCCGCATCCCAACTTCGGGCAGAACCATTTCGTCTACCTCACCTACACCAAGGACGTTCCTGAAAAAGGCCAAGGGCAGGTGGCCACCACGCTCGCCCGCGGACGCCTGGAAGGCCGCCAGCTGGTCGACGTGAAAGATATTCTGATCTGCGATCCCTGGGCCGGCGATGGCGGATCGGGTTCCCGGCTCGCCTGGGGCAAAGACGGCATGCTCTTCATGACCACCGGCGCATCGAATGGAAACGCCGCCCAGGAGGGCTCCAGCCTTCGCGGCAAAATCCTGCGCCTGAAAGACGATGGCACCCCCGCTCCCGGAAATCCCTTCGCCGGCAAGCCCGGATACAAGGCCGAAATCTACTCCATGGGACACCGCAATTCGCTGGGGCTGGCGGTCAACCCCGTTACCGGCGATCTGTGGAATAACGAGAACGGTCCCGCGGGCGGCGACGAAATCAACGTGATCAAACCCGGCGGCAACTACGGCTGGCCCGAAGTGAGCTTTGGCCGCGATTACTCCGGCCCGCAGATCGTCAATTTCAAGGAAGGCATGATTGGACCCATCGTGTTCTGGGCCCCCTCCATTGCTCCCTCCGGCATGGCGTTCTACACCGGCAGCAAGTTCCCCGACTGGAAGAACAACGTTCTGGTGGGCGCGCAGCTGGGCGGCACCATCCCCGGCTATCCGCACCTGGAGCGGCTGGTCTTCAACGAGAAATGGGACGAAACGTCCCGCCAGTCTCTGCTCGTCGATCTGCACCAGCGCATTCGCGATGTACGGCAGGGCCCCGACGACCTGGTCTACGTGCTCACCGATGAAGAGAACGGTGCGCTGATACGTTTGGAGCCGGCGCAATAGCTTGTTTAAACGATTCCTGCTGGCCGCTCTTCTTGTAGCCCCAGCGATTGCGCAAATCAACAATAAGGGGCCGGAGGCCCCCAAGGGCTTGCCCGCCCCGCGCACGGCGGACGGCCACATCGATTTCTCCGGCGTCTATTATGGACCCGGCTACGGCCCCAGCGATCCTCCCATCCGGGGCGGCGACACCATCGCCCGCAACATCACCCGCGGCATGAAGCCGGAAGATGTGCCTTTACTTCCTTCGGCTGTGGAACTCATGCGCCAGCGCGCCGAGACCAACAGTAAAGATGACCCCGAGGGTCTGTGTCTGCCCATGGGCACCCCGCGGCGCGATCCTTATCCCTGGAAGATCGTGCAGACGCCCACGCTGCTGGTGATTCTGTTTGAAGGCAACGTCCACAGCTACCGTCAAATATTTCTGGACGGGCGCCCCCACGATCCCAACGTCGTCGAAACCTGGTGGGGCGATTCCATCGGCCGCTGGGACGGCGACACACTTGTGATCGATACGGTGGGAATGAACGATAAAGCCTGGCTCGATCTGCTGGGACACCCTCGAACCGCGCAGGCTCATATCATCGAGCGCTTCACACGACCGGAACTCGGCCGCATTAACATCGAAATCACGATAGACGATCCGGGGGCGTATTCCCGGCCGTGGAAAATCTACGAATCTTCGCAGCTGGCCCCGGGCTGGGAAATTATCGAGTACATCTGCAACGAGAACAACCGCGACGTGGAGCACCTCGTCGGTAAATAAACGTCGGCAAAGAAACGTGGGTA
>DATIRX010000611.1:0-4478 GCA_035469225.1 Bryobacteraceae bacterium | reverse complement strand
GGACTTTGACTACAACCGCAACGGAATTCGCGACGAAACACCAGCTTCGACAAGTGACATGACACGCAGCGCGGTCATCGGCATGTTGCAGCAGTTTCGTGCGGTCAATGGGGATCTGCAACTCGTCATGGGCAACTCCGGGTACCTTCCGGAATTGAACCTGACGCCTTACGTGAACGGATACGTCCTGGAATGTGTCAGTGACGCCTGGAATAGCTCTAATCTTTCGCAGGCATCGGCAGCCGGCTGGCGTGGCGTGTTCGACGCCTACCGGGCGATGCAAGCAACCTCCCGCCGCCCGCGCATCAATTTATTGGAGGGCTGTGGTGCGCAAGACAAAAGATCCAACCCGTCCTACCTTACGTTCACGGCAGATGATTTGCGGACGCATCGTATGACGCTCGGCACTGCATTGCTGTCAGACGGGTTCTATAGTTTCGATCTACATGACAATTTCACGGTCCCGCTCTGGTATGACGAGTACTCCGTGGACGCGAAGGGGAACGCGGTCGAGGATCGGACGAAGAAGGGATACCTGGGTGCCGCATTAACGGATGCCGTCGAGTTGACCGATGGTGGGTCGGTAGTGTTGCAGGAGAGTTTTGAAGGCGCGATCCTGCCCTCGGCATTTCGGGCCAATCCTGCGAGTGCCGTTTCCGTTTCCAATGGCGCCCTAATAATAACCAATTCGGACCACACCCAAAACGGCTCCGTCGGCGTGAGTACGAATCCCAGTACACTCCGGCTTGACCCGGGAACGTACTTACTGACCTTTGATTGGAAAGTTTTGGAGACACTAGACCATCCGCTTTCTTTCAACGTCAGGGGCAGCCGCCAACTCGATAGTTTTCGCGTACCTTGGGTCGTCACGGGGGACTTCGGCACCGTCCATTTTCCCTTTGTAATCTCCAGTTCCGATGCTTGGTCGATTGGCATCAACATGTCCGGTGGAGGTAAAGTCGCTATCGACAACATTGGCGTTGTCAGGGGCGGCGTTGGCCCGTGGAGGCGGGACTTCGAGAACGGCTTTGTGCTGGTGAACCCGCTTCCCCAGCCGCGCACGTTCTCTGCCACCGAGCTTGCCGGCACCCTGAATCGAACGGTTATCCATCGGATCAAGGGCACGCAGGCCCCCGACGTCAATAATGGCCAGCCTGTGACCGGGGACCTGACTTTGGGTGCTTTCGACGCGATCATTCTTCTGGCGGATCACATCGGCGCTCCGCAAGTGAAGGTCCCCAACATTGCGCTGGTCGCCAACGCGTTTGGTGACACTCCGCTGATCGCGCCGAACACTTGGGTGGAGATTAAGGGGACGCATCTTGCACCCGCAGGCGATACTCGCATTTGGCAAGCCTCGGACTTTGCCGCCAACCACCTGCCCCTACAACTCGACGGCGTCAGCGTGGCTGTGAATGGAAGAGTAGCGTACCCTTACTTCATTAGTCCCACGCAAGTGAACATACTCACGCCGCCCTATTCTTTGTCGGGACCGGTGCAGGTGCAACTCACCAGCGGGGGGGTGACGAGCAACGTGTTTAGCGTTCAAGCGCAGCCGCAGTCGCTGTCGTTTTTCGAGTTCGTGCACTCCAGCGGCCGGCATTACGTTTACGGAAGGCACGTTGGCGACAACACCATCATTGGACCTACGAACCTTTTCCCCGGGCTGACCACGCCAGTCAAACCCGGCGAGACAGTCTACATTGCCGGGAACGGATTCCCAGCGACCGACGTGCCGGTAGTGGACGGAGCGCTGACGCAAGCGGGAACACTTCCCGCGCCATGGCCCCTGGTGCAGATCGGCGGCGTCCCTGCGACGGTGCTATTCGCGGGCTTGGTCGCTCCCGGCACTTACATCTTCAACATCATTGTGCCGCCCACTGTTCTGGACGGCGACAACATTCTGACAGCAACGTACAACGGTCTGAATACCCAGGCCAATTTGTACGTTGCGATTCAGCACTGACCGAAGGCATTGCCGAGTTCGGATTCGAACCAAGACTCGCCGTTCTGACGCCGCAGCGTGCCTTGAAGACGGCCAACGCCTAGTTTGTGGGCTAATCGGAATAGTGCCCTGGACGCGTGTGCCGAAAAGGCGTTCCCTCCCCGTCCCGTAGCTGGCTTGACTCCAGGCGAAGCAAACGGCGTCTAGGTACGCTGCGAAAAACACAACCTTCCGGCACAGCGCGTCCACTGACCACGGAACTGCCGATCGCCCACAGCGAGCGGCTGACGCTGGGCAGCGGCTAGCTCAACGGATCGCGCAAGATGCTATCTCGGTCCGCCCAATCCTCTCGTCAGGCGTTCCGTGAGCAGGTCCAGGAACGCGGCAGCGTTCACTTTCGCGCCGACCTGAGTCTTGGAGCCTGCTGCCGGGCGGAACACCGCCTGGCCGGCGCCGGAGAGCGGGATATCCACGGTTCCAGGCTGGAAATTCACCAGGTCCGGGCGAATGATCGCGGCAATCGCCAGGGGGTCGTGCAGGGTGGGATGGGCCTCGTGCGTCTCTTCCTCGGCCAAATCGAGCAAGCGGACGATGAACTGTCCCATTGGGTCGGTTGCCAGCCGCAGCTGGTCGAGATCCTTCTCGCGCAGCTTGCCTTGCGAGGTCACATCCAGACCGACGGCCGTAATCGGCACGCCGGAATGGAACACAATTTCAGCCGCGGTGCGGTCGCGCTTGAAGTTGTACTCGGCCTGGCTTGTGAAATACGCCCCGCCCATGATCACGATCCGCTCGATGTTGTTCTTGATGCGCGGGTCGGCTTTGAGCGCCAGCGCGATGTTGGTCAGCGGGCCGATCGCCACAACGGTGATTTTCTGCCGCGATTCCAAGAGGGTATCGACGATCAGATCCACAGCGCGGCGGCGGGCGGCATCCGGAATCGTATCGTTGCGGGTCAGGACGCCGAACTCCCTGGACGAAGTGGCCATCACCGGATCGAGCAACGGCTCGGTTGCGCCCATGGCCAGGGGAATATCGCGGCGGTTGAAAATCCCGAGCATCTTCCAGGCCAGCCGCGTCTTGCTTTCCACGTCGTCGATGACGGTAGTGACGGCGCGAACGTCCAGTTCGGGCGAGCGCAGAGCAAAGGCCAGGGCCATGGCGTCGTCGATGGAATCGCCGATGTCGGTATCGAGAAGGATCGGGATTCTTGTCTGCGCCGAGGCGTTGAGGCACAGCGCTACCAGCAGCATCAGCCGCTTCCAGCTCATGCCCGGATTATAACGTTCCGTGAACGATCTTCCCGCTCACGATCGTCAGCACCGAACGGATCTGCTTGATCTGGATATCGGGCACCGCGAAATAGTCGCGATCCAGGACTGCCAGGTCGGCGAGTTTGGCGGGCTCGATCGAGCCGATTTTTTCTTCCATCCGCAGGAACCAGCTGTTGCTACGCGTAAACAAGCGCAGTGCCTCGGTGCGCGTGAGCTGCTGGCCGGGATTGACCTGGTCGCCAAAGGAATTGACACCGGTGGTGGCGTAATAGATGTGCAGCCACGGATTCAAGGGCGCGATATGAACGCCATCGCCGTGGATGCCCGCCTGGATGCCATGATCGGCGATGGTTCGGAACGCGGGACCAGCGACGACTTTCGGGTCCGACGAGGTCACCCAGCGGAACGCTCCCATTTCCACACCGCATCCCAGTGCCTTCAGGCGGTTCAGCAGATCGGCGTTGACTTCCGGAACGTGATGAACCACCCATCGATGCTGGGTGATGTCGAATTCCTTATTGACGGCTTCGTACGCCTCCACTACCTGCCGGAGGCCGGCGAGATTCTGCACGGCGTTCTCGTTGCGCCAACCGGCCTGCGCGACCAGCCTCTGGGCCTCGCGCCAGACAGCGCCACTCCCGAGAGGCGCGGCCCATTCGCCGATGGCCCCGGTTCGCATCATGTCGTCGCCGAAGAACTGGAACTGGTTCCGCAGACGTTCTTTCAGCTCGGGTAGATTTGGATCGTTCTGGTTCTGGAGGAAATTCATCTGCAGGCGGATGATGGTCTTTCCTTCGCGATGCAGCTCGAGCCACGGATCGTACATGCGGTACTGGTCGAGGTTGGACAGGATCTGGCTGGGATGCAGCGGTCCCGGGGTCGGGAACAGGACTTGATCCAGATGGGTGGTGAGACCGACGCTGGCGGCATATTGCATGGCGTCGAGGGTGCTGCGTTTCCGATCCTCGAAAGTCTGCATCCGGCGCAGAAGGAATAGTGCGGAGGCGGATGGATTGCCGCCCGGGCCCGCGCCGGCGATTGCACCGGTGGGCGAGACATTGATCTTCTTGATATCGGGATGCACCGGCGGGGCCGCATCAGCGGCATCGAAGAAGGCTTTGCCGAGACTGTTCGTGGCGCACGGACCGGTAAAGCGTTCGTACAAGAGCACGGGGCGATCGGGCACCGCCGCGTCTAATTCGGCCAGTGTCGGATGACGATGCTCGGCCCACTGGTTGGGATGCCATCCGCCCATGGAA
>DATIRX010000610.1:0-18987 GCA_035469225.1 Bryobacteraceae bacterium | reverse complement strand
ACTTCTTTGTGATCGAAGCGAAAAATGAGGATGTCGATGGTCTTCTTGGCGGAGTCTAACCCCTTCAGAAGCGGCCCCACGCCCTCACCTGGCTGTACCAGGAGTTTCATCGATCGTTCCCCGACGCTTGGCACACTACCTGCTGTGCAAGGGCAGGGCCACTGTGATCCTCCCACGGCACGCGCCGCAGGAAGCCGGTATCTACAAGCTATTGCAGATACTTACAATTCTCATCCCATTCGTCCCGGGGCCGTTTGGCCGCAGGCAAACGGGCGAATAACGACGTCCGGACGTCGGTAACTGCAAAAACTGCCGAATGGGCGAATCGCCGCCCTAGGAGCTTTGTAACGCGTCTTCCGATGTCATCTGAAGCTTGAAGAGCTCGGCATACAGGCCTTCGGCTTTCATCAGATCGTCGTGAGAACCGCTCTGGACTATGACGCCGTCGTCGATCACGAAGATCACATCGGAACGCTGAATGGTGGAAAGCCGGTGGGCGATCACGAGGGTAGTCTTGCCTTTCATCAGGCGCTCCAGCGCCTCGAAGACCAGATTCTCGGATTCTGCATCCAGCCCGGTACCCGGCTCATCCAGGATCAGAATCGGGGTGTTGCGGATCATGGCGCGGGCAATCGCGATCCGCTGCCGCTGCCCACCCGACAGGGTGACTCCCCGTTCCCCCACCATCGTGTCGTAATGCTCCGGCATCTTGTCGATGAATTCGGAAGCATTGGCTTCTTCCGCCGCTTTCAAAATCTCCGACCGGGTGGCGTTGGGCTTCCCATACGCGATGTTCTTCCAGACGGGCGCATGAAAGAGCAGCGTCTCCTGCAATACGAAGCTCACCTGCTCGCGAATCGATTTCTGCGTATACTGGCGCACGTCCACGCCGTCAATCTTCACGACGCCTGAGGTCGGGTCGTAAAATCGCGGCACCAGGCCCACGATCGAGCTTTTGCCGGCTCCTGTACGGCCGACTACGGCAGCCACCTGCCCGGCTTCGACGCGGAAGCTGACGTTCTTGAGAATGGGCTGCTCTTCTTCGTAGCTGAAGGTGACATTTTCAAACTCGATTTGCCCCTTGAAACGCGGCGCGGGCCGGGCGCCGGGAACGTCCTTCAGGTCGTTATCGATCTCCAGAACTTCCCTGATCCGCTCATATCCCACGGCCGCCTTCGAGTAGGCGTCCGTCATCTTCGAAAGCTCCTGCATGGGCTTGTACATTTTCCCCAGGTACCAGATGAAGACGATCATCGATCCGGGTTCCAGCGAGCCGGCCAGCACCATTCGTGCGCCGAAGAACAGCACCAGGCTGGTGCCCATGGCGACGATGATCTCGACCATCGGGGAGAGTTTCGCCTTCAGGCTGCGCGCACGCAGCGATAGCTCCACGCTCTCCAGGCTTTCCTCCTCCAAGCGCTTTTGTTCGTAATCCTCCCGGGCGAACGCCTTGACCACCCGGATCGAAGTAAGAACCTCCTGGATGACGGACACCACCTGGCCTTCCTTCTTGCGAACTTCTCTGGAAGACTTCTTGATGAGCCGGGTATAACGGAAAACCACCAGGAACAGCAGGGGAGCGACCGACAGCGCAATCAGCGTGAAGCGCCAGTTCATGTAGAACATCACGCCGATCATGCCGGCCAGCGTGAGGACATTGATCAGGGCGCTCAGCAATCCGCCTGTAATAAAGCTTTGAACCGAATCGATGTCGCTGGTGACCCGGCTGATCAGGTCTCCGGTTTGGGAGTGATTGTGATAGGCCAGCGAAAGTCGCTGGATGCGGGAATACAGCGTCGAGCGGAGATCGTGCATCACCCATTGCCCGACGGTCGACGTGTAATATTTTTCGATGTAGGAGCACACGGCGCCGACGATGCCTATCACCAGGGCCGCGACAGCGGCGAAGAGCAGAATCGTCTGCTTGTTTTCTCCAAACAGCGCCAGGAAGTGATTCAGCCACCCGCTGGCGGCTTTGTCTCTCAGCAGGTTGTCGAGGACAATTTTCAGGGGCCAGGGCTGCAGAAGATCGGCAATTCCTTCGCCGACGGCGGCGGTTAGCCCAAACGCCAAAGCCTTGGAGTGCGGTTTGAGAAGCTTGACGATGGCCTGGAGGCGCGGATGTTCAGCCGTAGGTTTGTTCTCCCACTCCCTGGATCGCCAGCCGATAACGTTTTAGCCTTTTCCCCAGGTTTTATGCTAACTCCTGCAGCGGTGGAAGGAAATCCCGGAAGCCAGCTCTCCCTCCGCGTGATACCCGCCTTCAAATCTCGGCGGTGCACCCGCTTATAGCCAACTCCCGGGTCTCAACGAGTAGATTCTCTTCAGTCCGTACCGTTTCACTCAATTCGATCCGCGTTTGGCGGGCGAGGTGCAACGAATAGGTTCAATGTCGCGTCAAATTCCACGCACCAGGCAGCTTGTACTAGTAGTACTTCCGCTCGTCGCAAAACTAGTCTGTGCTCAGGGCGGGCCTCCTTTTCGCTCGGACGATCCCGACACGCCAGGAAACCGGAACTGGGAGATCAACGTCGGGTTCCTGGGAAATCGTAATCCATTTGCCGGCTCGTACGAGGCTCCGAATATCGACCTCAACTACGGACTGGGGCACCGCATTCAAATCAAATTCGAGATGCCGCTGAGCATCGAGGAGACCCGCGGCGATGACGGCCACGTCGCTGCAGGTCCGGGAAATTCCTTGCTGGGGGTGAAATGGCGCTTTTATGCCCACCATCCGAAGTCGGAAGCAGGAAAGCCGACAGGCGAGCGCGAATCCAACTTTGGTCTGTCCGTCTACCCGCAGCTTATGCTGAACAATCCGACGCGTTCGGTAGCGCGCGGCATTGCAGACCCCGGCCCTCAATTTCTTCTGCCGGTGCAGGCCAGTGCGGTACTTGGTCCGATTCGGCTCAGCGGGGAACTGGGGTACTGGTTTACCCCCAAAGACGTCCCGCGCTCCTGGATCCGCGGTGTTGTGGTCGGGCATGAGTTCAGGAAGGATGCCGAGCTCTATGCGGAGTTTTACGACCAGAAAGAAATCGGGGAGACCGTTTCGAAGCCCGCCCTCCGCGACACGACGCTCGGGGTGGGCGGACGCTTGCCGATTACGACCGGAGGAAGGTTCCGCCTGATCGGCATGGCGGGGCACAGCGTTGTCTCCGCCACCCCGACGAACGGGCAGCCCGGCTGGATCGCCTACGTGGGCATTCAATTCCTCTCGGCCTCCGCCAGACGCCGCAGCAGCGACTATATGGCCGCGGATGGCCGGTAGGACCGGCAAATAACCACCACGCCGGCCCAAGGGTAGGAGCATAACTTGTCCTTTTTGAAGGGATTCTGATTGTGGCGCTTGAAGTGCTGACATCATTCCGGAGTGGGTCAAAGGAGCTACACAATGAAACGAAGAATATTAGCCGTCGGGACATTTATTGCCGTGGCGGGATCGGCCTATGCGCAGCAAGGCCTGCAGCGAAGAGCGAATATGGTCGGCGGAGGCGGTCCGGACTTCGGGAAGTGCACCATCGAGGTCGTGGTGGATGGAGGGGCTGAGGTCGAAATCCGCGGGGACTCGGCGACCCTGCGTGACATCAACGGTCAAATGCCCCAATGGCGTCGCTTTGAATGCACCAGCCCTCTTCCGGCGAATCCTGCGAATTTTCGGTTCGCGGGCGTGGATGGCCGTGGCAGTCAAAACCTGGTACGCGATCCTCGCAATGGCGGCTCCGCGGTCGTTCAGATTGCCGATCCACAGGGTGGCTCCGAAGGTTACACATTCGACATTTTTTGGGGAAATGATCGCGGGCCGGGACCTCAAGACCGTGGACCGTTCACCCAGGACCGCCGTGGCGATCAGCCCTATCGCGACCAGGGCGGGCCGCCCCCGCCACCCTTCGGCCGTGATGGTGACCGTTATGACCGTGACCGTTATGGCGATCGCGGCGGGAATCGATTTACCGCGGAACAAGCCATACAAGTCTGCCAGGATTCCGTGGCAGCCCAGGCCAATATCCGCTTCCGCGGTCAGATCGTCCGGATGGGGCGGCTTTCCATGGATAACAATCCCGGGCGAAACGATTGGGTGATGGGCGACCTGACGGTTCGCCGTCGCTTCGGCCGCCAGGATACGTACCGCTTCTCTTGTTCGGTGAATTTTGCCACCGGGCAAGTCCGGACGGCTCACATCGACCAGTTCCCAGTCAACTCCTATCGTTAGCCGACTAAACGTCGCGGGGAGACCGAACCATTCGGCTCTCCCCGTCCTTCTCAAGTCAACGGACGGTTTCCGCAGGGGCTGGTGCGGGCAACGCCGTATGGACCGCCGACACCAGTTGTTTGAATTGTCCGGTTCGCGGTGGAATCCGTACGTGGACCTCGTGCGTGCCGCCGTCCACGGCCAATTCAAAAGAATCCCCTTCAATGACCTTGCCGTCCACTTCCACCACGGGCTCGAGCAAGGCGCCCACCAGCGAAGGCAGCGCTTCCACCTGCTCCACCAAAATCCGATACGTCGTGGATCCCGCCCGGTAGAGGATGGTGAACTGGGTCCAGTCCGGCGGCACTGCGGGCCGGATCGCCAGCCGATTTCCGCGGAGCTGAAATCCCAGCACGTCCTCGATCCAAATCCGGTACATCCAGGCGGCCGAGCCGGTGTACCAGGTCCAGCCGCATTGTCCTTCTCTGCCGGGTGCCGAATACACATCGGCCGCGGCCACATACGGCTCGCCGCGGTAGCGATCCACCGATTCCGTATCGCGGCAACGTTCGATCGGATTCATCAGGTTGAGCAAGCGGACCGCGCGAGCTCCTTCGCCCAAGCGCGCCCAGGCAGCCGCCAGCCACAACGAGCCGTGGGTGTATTGCCCGCCGTTTTCCCGAATGCCCGGAGGATAGCCCATGATGTAGCCGGGATGTGGGTGCGAGTGCTCAAACGGGGGCGTGAATAGCAACACCAGCCGTTCTGCTTCGCGCACCAGAATCCGATCGGCGGCCTCGAGAGCCGTCCGGGCGCGCGCAGGATCGGCTGCCCCGGAAAGCGCTGCCCAGGATTGCGGCAAAGAGTCGATGCGGGCCTCAGGATTGGCGTGCGCTCCCAGCGGCGAGCCGTCGTCGAAAAATCCGCGCAAATACCATTCGCCGTCCCAGGCGGTGTTTTCCATGGCGCTGGCAAGCGAGGCCCGCTGCCGCCTCCAGCGATCCGCCACTTCAGGCTCCCGCGGATCGGCCAGTTGGGCCAGGGCATCCAGCACGGTGCACAAAAACCATGCGAGCCAAGTGCTTTCGCCGCGGCCTTCCAGGCCCACGTGGTTCAGCCCGTCATTCCAATCGCCGCTGCCGAATAACGGAAGCCCGTGGGCGCCCAGGCGCGACGCTCGATCCACGGCCCGGCAGCAGTGTTCCCACAGCGATGCGGCTTGCTGTGAGACGGACGGCACGAAGACCCGCTCCTGCTCGTGCTGCTCCAGCAGCGGTCCTTCGATAAAGGGCACGACTTCGTCCAGCACGGACCGATCGCCGGTGACCGTGATGTACTGCGCCACCACCCAGGGCAGCCATAGCAAATCGTCAGAACAGCGGCTCCGGACTCCCAGACCGGTATCCGCATGCCACCAATGCTGGACGTCACCTTCCAGGAACTGGCGCGCGGCCGAGGCCAGAATATGACTGCGTGTCAAAGCCGGAGCGAAGTACAGGAACGCGAGCGAATCCTGCAGCTGATCCCGAAAACCGAATGCGCCGCCCGATTGATACATCGCGGATCGCCCCCAGAACCGGCAGCTGAGCGCCTGATAGGGAAGCCATCGGTTGAGCAGAAAGTCCACGGAAAGCTGCGGCGTATGCACCTCGATCGCACCGAGTTTGCGATCCCACCAGTGGCGCGTGGCGGAGAGCGCCCGGTACACCTGTTCCGTGGATTGGTAACGGCTGATGACGGCCCGGGCTTCCTCGGCAGAGTCCGCCTGTCCCAGAAGGAAAACCACATCTGTCTCGCGGCCGGGCTCCAGCGAAATCTGCACCTGGAGGGCGGCGGCCGGATCGAATCCTGCGCCGGTACGATTGTCGAGCCGCGTGCTGTCCAGCGCCGCAGGGTTTTGGAACGAACGATTCCTGCCCAGAAATGCCCGCCGGTCTCCTGAATACGAGGATGGTCCCGGACTCGATGCGGCGAACGATAGCTGCCCAGGGCTCTGGTGGGCCCAGTTCTGAAACGCGAATACGGCTCCGGCTGCCTCATCGTGCATGGTCCGCACGTGCCCCTGCTGATCCTCGCGGCGCCGGCCCAGAACCAGCTCGGCAAAGTAGGTCGCCGTCAGGCGGCGCGTCCGCGAGGATTCATTCCGCAAGCGCAGGCGGAGCACCTTGACGCGATCGCCGTCTCCGTTCTCGCCGGTGAGAGGAACGAATACCGTCAGCTCCTGCGAAATGGCATGGCTGCTGTGCTCAAACACGGAATAGCCCTGGCTGTGCCGGGCACGATGCGCGTCCTGCTCCCGGATCGGCAGCGCCGTGGGCGTCCAGCGCGCGCCGGATTCTTCGTCGCGCAGATAGATGATTTCCGAGGGAGGGTCGGAAAGCGGATCGTTTTTCCACGGAGTCAAACGATTCTGCTGACTGTTGGCGCACCAGGTGAAGCCCAGTCCGCTTTCGGTCACCATGGTGCCGAAGCGCGCGTTCGACATGACGTTCACCCAGGCTGCCGGCGTGTAGGTGCCGGGTCCCAGATAGATCGCATACTCGCGCCCGTCGGAGGAGAATCCCCCTACTCCGTTAAAATACGGAAGCTCGAGGAACGGCAGCAGTTCCGAAGGCTCTTCGGCACCGGCCCGGGACGCGACAAACGGTTCCACCGGCGGACTGTCGCCCGGCACGCGCAGCTGGCGTTCGAGCGATCCACGGGCGCCGCTGAACACGGCGCGCGAAGCGGCCAGGACCAGTCCGGTCTGTTCTTCGGTCAGCGTGGAAGTCTCGCGCAGAAACACGCCGCCCGGCCGGTCGGTACCGGCATCGCGCGAGTAGGCGTCGATCTGGCGCTGCAGTTGGTGGTGCAAGGGACGATCGTATCCGCCGATCTCCTGGTTGAGAATCACCAGGTCGGCGCGGAATCCGCGCATCCTCCAGTAGGAATGCGCCATGAGCAAATCCCGAACCAGCGATAGCGCCGCGGCATCCGCCACCGTTACGCTGACGATCGGCAGATCGCCGGAGATCCCCAGACCCCACAGGGCCGCTTGTCCCAACTGGTTTCGAGCCAGCCGGGCCGGAGACAGCCGCAACGCCGGATTCGGATACAGCAGATGACTGGCCAGTTCCTGAAAGCGGTGGGTGGCTCCCGGTCCGATTTGCAGGAAGCGGAACTGAAGCTGCGCGTGAGTCCAGGCCATATCGAACGCGCGCGTAACGGATTCCCGGTGCCGGTATTTGGCGGCCAGGCTCACAACAGCTTCCCGCGAGTCTCCGGCGAAGGTCAGAAAGCTGATCTCCAGACGGCCGCGCGGCAGGATGACGGCCGAGGTGCGGAGGCTAAAAATCGGATCGAGGACGCAGCCCGCCGTACAGGTGAGCTCCTTGGTCAAGGCTTTAGGTTCCCGGGCGGTATTGCCGCGGCCCAGGAACTCGCGGCGATCGGTCTCATACTGAACCGAAGCCGGCGTGCCGACAAGCATGTGCCCGCACCACATGGGCGGATCTTCCGGCGAGCGCGGCCGCCGGCGCGCCAGAAGGACGCCTTCTTCGGCGTATTGGGTTTCAATGAACATCTTGTTGAAGGCCGGATGCGCGGCGTCGGCATCGTGCGGCGACATAACCAGTTCCAGATAGCTGGTGATCTCCAGCTGGCGGGGCCGCCGGGAATGATTGGTGAGCACCAGCCGCCGAAGTTCGATATCGTCTTCCGGTGCGACGGTCACGCTCAGGACACTCTCCACCTCCTGAAAGGTGCGGCGGAATTCAGCATGGTCCGCGGAAAATGTCGCCGAGATCTTCCCTTCGCGTCCGGGGAAAGGCTGCGATGTAGGCGACCAGACTGCGCCGGAGCGAGTCTCTCTCAGATACAGGAAGGAACCCCACGGGTCCAGCGTGGAATCCGCCTGCCATCGGCTGATGTCGAAATTCTTCCACCGGCTATAGCCGGATCCGGAGCTGGTGATCATCAGCGCGTAGCGATCGTTACCGTATAAATAGGCGCGCGGGAAAGGCGTCGCTTGTTCGGTGAAGGTGCGTTCTGCCGGCTCCGCCACCTCCGGTTCGCGCACCGGAACCGTTTTGGTCCGCATGTCTCCCAACTGCATCCGCACCAGCGGTACTCGCTCGAACAACAGCGATTCCACGGCCTGGATGCGCGGGTCACTATGAAACCTGCGCTGCATGGTTCCCTGAAGCAAAGTGTTGCCCAGCGCCAGCAGGCTCATTCCCTGGTGGTGCGCCATGTAGGCGAATATGACCACGCCCGGGCTGCCGCCGCGTTTGGGCGCCCGCGAAAAGTCGATGGCTTCGTAGAATCCCATGGGACCGGAAACCCCCAGGTCCGTAAGGGCCTGCAAATTGTCGAGCGAGCCGCCTGGATCCACCATCAGCGCCAGTGCAGTCGCATAAGGAGCCACCACCGGCTCCGCTTCCATATCCTGATGCAGCGCCAGAGTGGGGACGCCGAAGGCGCGATATTGATACACCTGATTGCTGTCCAGAGCGCTATAGGCACACTCGGAAATGCCCCACGGAACATTCTTTTCCCGGCCATAGTCACTCTGACGGGCCACGGCTTCGCGCGAAGCCTGGTCCAACAGAGAATTGGTATAGGTGCGCATGAACAGCATGGGCATCAGGTACTCGAACATCGTCCCGCTCCAGGAAAGCAGCACCTGATGCCGTCCCTCGCCGTTGCGCACGCGTCCTAGCGCGAACCAATGCTCGGTCGGAACGTCTCTCTTCGCGATGGACACCAGACTTGCCAGGCGGCTCTCGCTGGCCAGCAGATCGTAGTGGCTGTTGAACTCGACCGGCCCCCCCACCGTGTATCCGACGGCAAACAGTTTACGTTTTTCGTCGTACAGGAAGCGCATGTTCATGCCGGAGGCCAGCGAGTTGGCCCGCGCCGCCAACGATTCTATCCGCGCCACGGTTTCCGCGGCGTGAGCTTTGGCCTGCAGGTACTGGCCGCCGATCTGCTCCAGCCAGGCCGCCGCCTCCGGCCGCATTTCCGGCGTCGCCCGATAAGACAGTAGTGCTTCCACGGGTGCATATCCGGAAGCCAATACGCGCAAAGAAGGGATCTCCTTAAGGGCCGCTTCCCGCAGGGATACAGCATCCGTTCCCACCGCCAGCAGAAATACGTCGGGAGGACTTGCCAGTGTTTCCATCCAACTCAAGTACAGGTCGATCACCGCGGTCCAGGACGCGCTCTCCTGGACCAGGCGACCGGACCAATACGCCCGCTCGTCTTTGGGCGACGTCTTCCAGTGCTGAAGATCCCCGACCTGCGCCACGGCGTGCGAGGCGAGCCGCAGTCTGCCGAGGAGATGATGTCCCCGTACGGCCCCGCGCAGGAGCCGCCGCGTGGAACGGATCGGCACCGCCAGAAAAGCATCTTCCGCGGATGCTTCCGACAGTACCGCGACCGTGTCGGACAGACCCTTGAGGCAAGCCGGGTCGATCGCAGGAGCATCCAGAATCTCTTCGCAGCCCTGCGCGAACGTCCACAGGCTGGCGATGAGATTCCCGCTGTCCACGCTGGACACGTAGCGGGGCAGCAGAGGCTCGAGCGTGGCGGTGTCATACCAATTCAAGATGTGGCCTTCGTAGCGTTCCAGGCGCTCCAGCGTGTCCATGGTCGCGGTGGTCCGGCGCGTCAGATCGTCCGCCGTGATGTACCCGAAATCGTAGGCCGCCAGTACCGACACCAGCCACAAACCTATATTGGTCGGCGAGGTGCGCGGCGCCACCTCCACGCGCAGAGCCAATTGAGAATTGTCAGGAGGCAGCCAATTCGAGTTCTCGCCGACCAGATCGTCGAAATAACGCCAGGTCCTGCGCGCCATGCGCCGCAAATACAGCGTTCCCGAGCGGGATAGCTGGGGTTGCGAGCGGCGCGCCGGATTGCCCAGCCATCGCAACAGCAGCGGCGAGATCAGCCACAGCGCCAGGAACGCAGTACCTGCAATGGACTGCCCCTCCAAGTTCAGGAACACGATCAGCGCGCCCGAAATGATTCCCACCACGCGAATCTGGAAATCTGCCGCTGCCAGATCGTTGCCGTGATCCTCGGCTGCCTCGGCCGTCTGCCACTCCAGCAATTGGCGATGGCTGACGAAACTGCGGTAGCAGGCGCGGGCGATGGCGTCCACGGCGATCCAGGCCTGATGCGGCAGGAATGCCAGCATGATGGCGGTCCGCGTGATCTCGTCCGCGGCGCCCTGCCAGCCGTCCACCGATCCCTGAATGTGCCGCGCCCAGCGGTCCAGGAGCGGCGCGATCCCCGGAATGGCGATGGCCAGGGTTGCGGCGGTCCACACCCCCGGTGTGCCGGATACAAACCATCCGAGCAATAGCAGCAGCAGCGACGCCACCGGGACCAGGCTTCTCCGCAGGTTGTCGAAAATTCGCCAGCGGCTGATGAGGGACAGGGGATTCGGTGCCAGGCGTCCATCACGCCCTGGAACCCGCGGCAGAATCCAGCGCGCGATCTGCCAATCTCCGCGCGTCCAGCGATGCTGCCGGCGGACGAAGCTGCCGTAGTCCAAAGGCAGGTTTTCCAGCAGTTCAATATCCGAAGCCAGGCCGACGCCGGCGAAAGAACCTTCGATCAGATCGTGGCTGAGCAGCGTTTCCGGCGGAAACCGGTTGGTCAGCGCGGCGTGAAAAGCCCGCACGTCATAAATGGCTTTGCCGTGATAGATCCCTTCTCCGAACAGATCCTGCTGTACGTCGGAGACCGAGGGGCAGTACGGATCCGTACCGGCCGTGTCGGCGAAGATCCGCGTGAATCGCGTCGCGGTGGCCCCCGGCAGCGCAATATTCATGCGCGGCTGAATGATGGCGTACCCTTTACGCAAAACGTTCGTTTGGGGATCCAATTCCGCGTGGTTCAGCGGATGCGCCAAGGTCTCGATCATGCGCCGCGCGGAACCGGGCGGCAGCTGCGTATCGGAATCCAGCGTGATCACATAGCGAATCGGCTGCGGCAGTTTCCCCAGGTTGAGAACGTCCGGAGAGCCCGTGCCGGTGAGGAACGCATTGAGCTCCTCCAGCTTGCCTCGCTTGCGCTCCCAGCCGATCCATTTTTGTTCGCTTTCCGACCACACGCGCCGCCGGTGAAACAGCACAAATCGTTCGCCCGGATAGCGCGCGTTCAGGCCCGCAATGCCGTTGCGCGCGGCCTGCAGCAGGGCGGAATCGCTGGCAGCCGTGGGATTCTCACTATCGGTAAAATCCGCAAAAAGGCCGAATGCGACATTGGATTCCCAATTCGCCAAAAACCGGACTTCCAGTTTTTCAATCTCGCGGCTCACCACCTCGACGCTCGACAGCATCATCGGCACGACCACTAAGGTGGCGTTCTCAGGCGGAATGCCGCCCTTGAAATCCATCTTCGGCAGCATCACCGGGGGAAAAATGGAGATCACCAGCGCATTCACGATCTGGGTGCACAGCTCGCTCAACGGAAACAGCGCCAGCAAACCAAAGATCTCCAGCGCGCGCTGCTGCGATACGCCCAGCGTCTGGGCCAGCGCCAGGGTGATTCCGGTGAAGGACAGCGTGAGGCACACGATGCTTCCCAGATAAAGGGAAGTGGCGTGCCGCCGGATGGAGCGTGTCAGCCTGGTTCGGGCGGAAGGATGCGCGCCGGCCCGGCGCTCTAATTCGAGAACCCCCTCCGCCAGAAGGAAATACGTAACGTGGCGCTGGGTGGCGTCCGCCGCGCCGGCCGCCAGACTGACCGCCAGGCGCGCCACTTCCTGCTCGGTGACTCCGCTGCGGCGCGCGATCCGCTCCACCTCGCGGCGGCACTGGTCACGCGTGGCGAAATCGCTGCGCTGATAGATGATGGCCGGATCCCGCTGGAGCTCGGCGTCGATGAGGTTGACGGCTTCGAAGGTCCGGTTGAAATCCAGACGCCCCAGAGTTCGCAGGCCGCCGAAGGCCTGCGCGGTGGCGACGCTTTCCGCGACTTCGCGGCCGTGTTCGCCGCGTACGATCGCCAGCGGCGACTCCAGCAAGCGCGCCTCCATCCAGGCCTGCACGGGAGCCAGCGCATGCTCGTCGCCCTGGAGCTGCTCGGTAAGGCTCGCCAGAAAGGGCGCTTCCAAAGCGTGCGGCTCGCTCTCCATCCGCCCCAGCATCGCTTCGAGCACATCGGGGCCGCCCCGGGCGGCTGCCGTCAAACGATCGGCCCACAGGAACGCCAGCTCGCGATATTGCTGGCCGCGGCTGGTGCTTCCGGCCAGCATGTTTAGCTGTTCGAGCAAAGCCAGGCGCAGCAGGATCGGGAACAGCCAAAGCTCCTCGATCGCCAGCGGATACGCCTTTTGGTATTCGCGCAGGGCCTCCTGAATATTCGCCTCCGTCAAGGCGAAGCCGGTCTGGAGAACCAGATTCCGCGCAACTTGATATACCTGGGAGCGAATCCCCGTCGCGCTTCCGCGGCGCTGCTTTCGTGGCAGATCCTGTTTTACCTGCGCCAGCGTGGTCCGGATCATGTACATGTTGTCCAGGAACCAGGCAGCGGCAGCCGTGGGGGCGTGACCCAGTGCGGTGGCCTCCAGCAGCTCCAAATACGCGGCGCCGAATCCGCCTTCTATGTACCGCAGTCGCTCCATCCAGCCAATCCGGCGCGAGTCGGCGTTGGGCTCAGGGTCGGTTGCAGCCAGATCTTCCGCGGCCAGCTCCAGCGGTTTGTCCCGCAGGACGAAGATGGACGGATACCCGGCGGCGCGCAGTGCTTCGACGGTCTGCAGCACATCCTTCGGCTGCGCCCGGATTGCGAGCAGGCATTCGTTTTCGAGCCGCAAAGCCGCATAGTGGTGCGCGAACCATTTCGTGCGATCGTCCGGCCCTACAACGCAGGAGCTGGAGGAAGACAGACCGGCCAGACGCGGGGGCTCACGTAGCTTAAGGTCGCTGGCGGAAAAAAAGCAAAGAATCAGGCGCGAGGACTTCGATGATGAAGAGGTAAAGGACTTGTGGGGGCCAGCGCTCACCAGGACCTTCCCCGTAGGGCTCGGGTAAGCAATCCTATCAGAAACAAGGTCGCAAAGACAACGCTAGCCGGAACCACTGAAATAGCCGCGGAACCACCGGTCACGACCGCGGCCGCCGCCGTGACGGCGAACATCGCAAAAACGATCATCCATCCGAGCATCTTCTCACCTCAGGGAAAACGAGCAGTTGCTTCCATAGGTCAGATGAATCTGACCCTTCTTTCAGTACTTGGGGGTTCTACGTTGCGTCGTCGCGGACCAGAGCAAGCGGCACCAGGTGTTCAGCGATGAACCAGACTTGCCGCTCATTCCTGCGGATCACCTGGCTGATCAAAAGGTCGTTGGTGCCCAGATCGCCGGCCTGGTCGGCTTGTTCGGCTGCGTCGCGCGCGGCTCGAAGCGTGAGCTGGTGACCCTCCAGCAAGCGTGCGAGCTGCGCGGGTACTTCTTCGCGCCCGCGCGGGGGACGCTCCAGTTTGCTGGTTTCGGCGACGTCGGCTGCCATGGCAATGCTGATTCCGCCCAGAATCTGAATTCTTTCCGCTATGTGGTCTGCCAGTTCCGCCTGTTCGTTGTAATGTTTGTCGTACAGGAGATGCAGTTGGTAAAACGTAGCTCCCGAGGTTTGCCAGTGATGTTTCTTGTACAAATCCCGCAGGGTCATGGTGTCCGCCAGCACCTGGTTCAAGACTTCTACGCTCAGGCGACAAACCCTCTCGCTCAGGCCGTTTGGCAGTGTAGCGATCCTGCCGAACTTCTGGATCTCCACGGCTTCCTTAGGCATGGAACGCGCTTTCTTTTGTTCCGTTTGAGCCCTGCCAGGGGCAATTTTGTGCAATTGCATCGCTACCTGCCCTTCCTACTCTTAATAGATCCCGCATGGCGCAAAGTGTGACAGGAATCCTCTTGCTTATTAGGCAAGTTTCCAGCCAATCGAGATCGTGGCTGAAAACCGCGTGTTTTCTTGAAAAAGGGGCTCGGCGCTGAAAGGGATGGTGACCGCCCCTGGTCATTTGACGCAGCGACGCCATCCCTCCGGAGGCCATTGTCCTGCGTTTGCCGGCCTCTCCGATTGGGCAGACGATTGCCCTACCGATTGGGAGGAGTAGGAAACATGCCTTTAGTGAATATTGTCGTTGCGCTGATTGTGGTTGGCATGGCGCTGTACCTGATCAATCGCTTCATACCGATGGCTTCCAGCATCAAGACGATTCTAAACGCCGTGGTCGTGGTCGCCGTGGTCGTCTGGGTCTTACAGGTCACCGGGCTCTGGACCGGCATCAGTAACTTCAAGGTGGGTGGCTAAACCGGCAGGAGACTCATGGAAACGAATCACTCAGAGACGCTCTCCCCTATAGTGAGCGCCGTGATGATAGGCGCAGGCTTAATGATCCGCCAGATGATGATGGATCAAAGAGCGAGGGCTTGACCCGCGAAAGCTATGCGAGCGCTTCGGAAAAGTCGGTATCGTCTGCCTCTGGGGCTATTGGTCCTGCTCTCGGCTCCGAGCGCGTTTTCGTACTCGGTTCTTACGCATGAAGCGATTATCGACTCGGCCTGGGATACCTCCATCAAGGGCCTGCTTCTGAAACGATTTCCGGAGGCTACACCGGAACAGCTGGTGGAAGCCCACGCGTACGCCTACGGCGGAAGCATCATTCAGGACATGGGATATTATCCCTTCGGTTCCAAGTTGTTCACCGATCTCCTGCACTATGTACGGAGCGGGGACTTCGTTCTCAACCTGATTCACGAGTCCCAGGACCTGGACGAATACGCCTTCGCCCTGGGAGCGCTGGCGCACTACGCCGCCGACAATACGGGGCATCCCCTGGCCACCAATCCGGGAGTGCCGTTGCTCTACCCCAAGCTTCGCGTCGAATTCGGAAACCGGGTGACCTACGCCGACGACGCCCTGTCGCACATCAAGACCGAGTTCGCGTTTGACGTCCTGCAGGTTGCGAAAGGACATTACGCGTCGAACAGCTATCACGAATTCATCGGATTCAAAGTAGCGAAGAAGGCCCTGGAGCGCGCATTTCTGGATACCTATGGAGTGAAGATGGGCGACGTATTCACCAACGTGGATCTCTCCATCGGATCCTATCGGCGCTCGGTGAGTTCCATCATTCCCGCCATGACCCGCGTCGCCTGGGACATGAAAAAAGACGAGATCATGAAGGATGCGCCGGGGACCACGCGGCAGAAGTTCCTCTACAATATCTCCCAATCGAGCTACCAGAAAGACTGGGGCACTGAATACCACAAGCCCGGATTCCGTTCCAGGTTCATGGCGGTCCTGCTAAAAATCGTGCCTAGAATCGGTCCATTTCGAACCCTCCGGTTTGAGACTCCGACGCCCGAAGTCGAGAAACTTTTCATGGCCAGTTTCAATAAGGCACTGGATCGCTACCGCGAGCTGTTGTCTGAGGTGCGGGCCGGCCGGCTCCAGCTTCCCAATGAGAATCTGGACGTGGGAGAAGTGGCGGTAGCGGGAAAATACCGCCTGAGCGATCAAACCTACGCGCACCTGCTGGACAAACTGGAGGGACACTATTCCGAAATCCCGCCCGACCTTCAAGTCAATATCCTGGCGTTCTACGGCGACCTCAGCGCGCCCATCTCAACCAAGACGGACGCTACGGCCTGGGCAAAAGTCGTCAAGCAACTTGACGAATTAAAGATCGTGAACGTGGGCGGGCTGTAAGCAGCGTTCTTCGAAACGGCATAAAATACGTTCGAGGATCTTTGCGTATATGACATTCACCAAATTTGCAGTTCTGACCGCGACAGCCGCGCTTTTCTCAACCAGCGCCTTTGCCCAGCTTCCGATGTCCAGAGTTCTCACGATGGACGCCGCTCAGGCGATCGCGCAGGAAACCATGGCCAAGTGCCGGGCCGATGGCTACAAAGTCACCGTATTAGTAGTCGATGGCCTGAACGCTCCCAAAGCCATGCTACGCGACGATGGCGCCAGCGCATCCACCACGGAAGTGGCCAAGATGAAGGCTACCGCGACCATGCTCTACAACCGTCCCTCAGGTCCCGCCCAGCCTCTTCCCCCCGGCACCACCGCTCCGCCCGCGACGATTCCCGGCACCATTAACGCCCAGGGCGGCGTGCCGATCAAGATCGGCGACGTCACCATCGGCGCCGTGGCGGTCAGCGGCGCACCTGGCGGAGACAAGGATGCCGCGTGCGCCAACGCAGCCCTGGCGAAGCTCGCCGACAAGCTGAAGTAGCGCTAAAGCAGCCGGAAGTTCACTTCAATATTGGCGAACACAGGTACGGCTTTTCCGTCCTTGACGCCCGGCTTGAAGCGCCACTTCTGCACGGCCTCCATCGCTTTTTGATCCAGGCCCAGGCCTATCGAACGGATGACTTTGATGTCCTGTGGGATTCCGTTTTCGTCCACGACCAGAGACAGCATCACGGCGCCTTGCCATTTGGCCTTACGGGCTTCCTCGGAGTATTCAGGTTCGGGACGGTAAACAGGCACGGGGGCGCTCACGCCTCCGCCGATCTTAAATGCGCTTCCGCCGAAGCCGCCGCCATTGCCTGCACCAACGCCGGAGCCCTTTCCCGGTCCGATACCGACGCCGATACCGTTGCCCGCCGAAGGAATGCCCAGGCGGCCCAGGGGATCGCCATAATTCTGCGCACTGATGTTGGGCAGGTCCGGAGCCAGGATAGTCGGCGTCACAGTCAGCCTGGGGTCCTCCACCGTTCGGATCGGAGGAGTGAACTGACGCGGTGCAACTCGCGGAAGCTCGCCCTTGGTGGCCGCCAATTGCTGCGGGCTGCCGCCCCCGCCCTTGGATTGCTCGGGTTTGGGTTTCGGCTGATTCCGCAGGTCCGGCGCAAACAGCGGAACAACCGCATTCAAGGCATTTTGCACCGGCTTGAAGGTCCCGGCGAAGAGCAGCAGAGCCACCGCCGTCACGTGAACGAGCACGGACGCGATTCCCGCAGTAGTCTCCTGGCCTCGATAGAGTCCCCGCAGGCTGGACAACTGCAGGGTTCCCGCGACCTCGGTATGCCATTGCTCCTCTGCCTTCGACCAGTTCCGGACCGCGCCGCGAAACTGCGAGAACGATGATTCCAGGTGCGCGAGTTCCGCACTGCAATCCGCGCACTGCGAAACGTGATCTGCTTCTTGCCGAGTGCCGTCGCCCATCAGACATTTAGACATTTGTTCTCCTGTCAGGTGTTGATTCATTTGCCGTGCTCCAGTCCCAGCCTGAGCGACTGCACTGCCCGAAAAAGGTGCGTCTTGACGGTCCCTTCCTTCATTCCGGTAACGGCCGCGATCTCCAGAAGATCCATGTCTTCGACAAACCGCAGCAGGAACACCGTGCGCTGCCGCTCGGATAACTTGCCCGCCGCCCTCCAGATGGCTTCCACCTGTTCTTTCGCCGACGCCAGCGCTTCGGGAGATTTTTGCTGGTCGGGAACCCAATCGCTGATATCGTTCAGCTCCACATCGGAACGCAGCCTGCGCTTCCAGAATTTCAGCCGGCTGTTGGTCTCGTGATCCCGAACCAGATTCGCGGCGATGTGCATGAGCCATGTGCCCAGGCTCGAGCCGCCTCGAAACTGCTCGCGGGCCTTGTACGCCCGCACGAAACAATCCTGTGTCAGATTCTCCGCCGCGTCCCGGTCTCGCAGGGACGCCAGAAGAAACCGGAAAATCCGCGGCTGATGTTGCCGCACCAGGGAATCGAAGTCCTCAAGTCCCGCGGGGCATGGCCCCTCGGTTACCGGAGCCGATTCGTGCAACAGACTTCTTTCCATCCGCAGGTATAGACCGATCTCCCCTCGCAGGGGTTTACGTAGAAACTTTTCCATTGACAACTTCCACGAATAGCGCTACATTTAGTAGCGCTACGATATGTAGCGAATATGCCTGCCTCGAAAAAGCCGCGAAAAGCCTTGAGTGAACTGGAGCATCTGGTGATGGGCGCCATATGGGAGCGTTCCTCCGCCACCGCCGAAGATGTCCGGGAGGCACTGGCCACCCAGCATCCGATGAAGGATTCTACTGTCCGTACTGTTCTGAAGCGGCTGGAAGACAAGGGGTATCTCGAACACCGCGTGGCAGGACGCACGAACATTTACAAGAGCCTGGAACCCGCCCAGAACGTGGCGGTGAAGGCCGTGCAGCAGATCATCAACCGGCTGTGCGGCGGATCCGTCGAGCAGCTCTTGATCGGAATGGTGGACGACGAGGTTCTGGACGAACAGGAACTGCAGCGTCTGGCGAAGAAGATCATGCGCAGAAAACAGGAGGAGTGAGATGACCCACCCCGCGGACTTTCTGTCGTATATAGCGGACGTTTCACTGCGCTCGCTCGGACTAGCGGTGTTGGCGTGGCTGGCATTGTGGACCGGTCGCGTCCGTTCTGCTTCGGTCAAACATGCCGTCTGGACCATGGTCACGATCGCAATGCTGGCGCAAGCCGCCGTCAGCTTCTGGCTACCGTCCATTTCTCTGCGGGTGTTGTCGCCGGTAGCGATTCCCGCGCCGCCTACGGACTCCTTAGCAATCGTCTTGCCGCCCGCTCCGTTGGTGCAGCAGCACGCGTCGGCATGGCTTTCCTGGAGCGCGATTTTGTTCGCGGTGTATGCAGGCGTGGCACTCGTTCTGCTAGGCCGCTTGGGCGTGGGATATTTGTTCACTCAAAGACTGGTCCGATCCAGCAAGCCCACGCCATGGTCCGCCGCACGCGGAGTAGCCGAATTGCGCGAATCGAGTTGGATTTCCGTGCCCCTGACCGTCGGCTGGCTGGGGCCCAAG
>DATIRX010000609.1:0-3457 GCA_035469225.1 Bryobacteraceae bacterium | reverse complement strand
GATATCCAGTCGGACGGTTTGACGCAGAGCGTCAACCAGCGCTCCTCCCTGCAGGAAGCGCAGAAACTCCTGGAGCAAATCGCGGGCTTGATCCGCCAGCGTTCCGCGGAAGCAGAACGGCAGGCGGGCGAGGCGGACAGGACTCTCCCCATCCTGCGCGACCTGGTGGCGAAGTTCGAGGCTCGCGACGCGGCCTTGCGGGATGAATCCGCGGCCTTCGAGGCGGAGCGGACGCGCTGGAGCGCCTACTACACCGCCCGCCAGGGCCGGGCGCAGACGGAGTGTTCGATTACGCAAATCGGGGCGGCTCCTCAGCCCGCGAAATCGCCGGCAAAAGGGAAGGCCAAGCAATGAAGCTCTCCCGTGTTCGGTTCGCTGCAATTTTGATCTGGGTCGCCGCGGGCCTGCCTGGCCAGACCAGCCGCGAAGCGTATCGGCAGGATTACGATGCCTGGCGCGAGGTGCACGCCAATCTGGAGCGCGATGCCGGCAGCGGCGGGCCGGCGCTGATTCCGCAAGTAGACCGCGCCGCGGCTCGGGCAGCGGCGTTCGGCACCAACCGCGCCGCCTACGCGAAAGCCGCCGCGCAAGCCGCCTCCCAGCAGCGCCAATTTTTGCAGGCCGCAACCACCCGCCCATCCCCGGATCTGGCGCCGCCGGCTCTGGCGGCCCTGGCGATAGCCGAACTCCAGACCGTCACCAAAACGATTGACCGGTTCGCCAACGATCGTGACCGCGGAATCCAACAGCTGCGCCAATCCCTGGAGCGCGAGCGAGATGCGCTGACGGCTCTGAACGCCTCCATCGAGGCCCGGCAAAAGGCCGTTACCAAAACGACGGACGCCGCCACCGCGCTGGAGCAGCTGCGGGCAAAAACGGCTGAGACCGTAGCCGCCGAAACATCCGCGCTGACGCAGAACTCGCTGCAACTGGACAAAGAGAGCGCGGCCTGGTCTGCGTATTATGAAACGCTCGCCAAGGCCATTCAGATCGCCCTCGCACCGCCTCCGCGCGTCGAGATCACCACGGTTGCGCCGCGAAACGACACCGCTCCAGGGATTCCGCGAGCCCGCTACGTGGGCGCCTGGACCTATCCTGTGAGCAACGGAATGTATCACGGAGCGCAGCCCGAGTTCGTGGACCTGGTGGTTCACGAAACCAATGGCCACGCCGATGGAACCCTGTTCGCGCGTTTCAAGCTTCCGGCCGGCGGCGCTACCGACCCGCTGGTCCGTTTCGATTTTCAAGGCGACTTCACGGCGGCGGCTACGCAGCATTTCGCCCTGACGACCAGCGAGGGAACGCAAGGGACCATCGAATTGATTCCCGGCCCGGCGTTCAATCTGCTGGAGGTGAATTTTCTGGCGGATCCGCGGCCCGGAAAAATCACCGTAGGCAATTTCATTCTGGTAAAGAAATAATCTGACGTAAATCCACCTGGCCCTGCGTTCGAACCTGTCCTTCCGGGCGCCGGTACGCCAGCACCAGAGTGGCGTGATCGGAAGGGGCCGTGAAGACCATCTGCCCCGCGGTCCAGTCTTCGCCGGACATGACCGGGCCGGTGCGATCGGCTATCTGCCACTCCAGTCCGGTTGGAGATGCGATTCCCTGCGTGCGGGCGTCCCAATGCAGGGTGTACCTGGCGCCTGCGCGAAGCCCCCCCACCACCTGACGGAGCAGCTCGCAGGATTCCGGCTGCTGGCCGTTGAAGCGGATGCGATGGGCCGCCGGCGCGTCGAGCGGCAGATGGGCGACTCCGGGCGTCTCCGCGATGCGCCAGTCGAATCCATGGCCGGTTCGCGGCTCCTCGAAATCAGGATGAGTAATCCCCTGGGGCGGTGGATTTCCGACAGCCTGCCAGAGGCCGGCCGCCTCGCCGGCCTGGCCCGCCTGGAGCAGGTTATCGATCGCGGCATAGAGCAGCGGCAGATCATCCGCGACGCGCATTCCTGCCAGGCGCCTGGCCGCGTCCGCGATCGCACTCTGCTTGCGGCGGTTCAAGACATAGGCAAGATACGAAGCCACAACTTCGCGGCGGTCTGGAATACCGCGGTCCAGGATCTCCCCGGCTTCGCCGGTCATTTGCCAGCCCAGATCGAACGCGGCGCTCCGGTCGCCATAGGACATCTCCAGGGCGGATCGCATCCATTTCCAGAATTCATCCGTGCGGCCCTGGCGAAAAAAGAAATTCGCGAGCGTCCAGCGGGTTTCAAACTGGCGATCGACCGAGAAGGCTTCCCGCAGCCAGCGTTCGGCGCCGGCGTTATCTCCGCGGAGCTCGGCGGCCAGGCCCAACCGGATACGCGGCGCGGAGGCGCGCGGATTCAGCGCGGCCATTTCTTCCCACAGCGGAGTGGCATCCTGCCCGCTGTATTCCGCCTGTAATGCAAGCGTGGCGAGATACCCGGTATTCTCCGGAGTCAGCTCGATCGCGCGCGCGACTTCGGCCGGCGAGCGCCGCCGAAACGCCTGATCGGCGCGGGCCAGCCGCATCGACCACCAGGCCGCGACCGCCAGCGCCAGCAGCGCAAGAATCGCTAATGAGCGTTGCGCGTAATACATCTGAATGACGCGAAAATTTCTTGCCCTCTCAAACCAGCTGACCGTATACTGATTTCAGTGTTTGCAAGAAGCGTTTTCTTTTTCTCATTTCTTTCGGCCGTTGCGATTGCTGCTCCCGCCATCGGAATCGTCACCGCCAGCGGTCATTTTAGCGTGGAAGGATCGCAGGTATGGGGCAACGCGACGCTGTTCGACGGCGCCACCATCGAAACCAGCTCGGCTTCCTCAGATCTGGCTTTGCAAAACGGAGTGAGGCTGCAGCTCGGCGCCGGGTCGCGCGCGCGCATCTGGAAGAACCGCATGGTGCTGGAAAAAGGCGCGGCGCAGCTGGCCGCTCCGGCGTCGTTTGAAGTAAGCGTACTGAATCATGCGAACCTGATCCGCGCGCCTTATCGCGCAGGCGCCGCTTTCCAGGCAGCCGCAGGACAGACGGCACACACCGGCTGCATGGTGTACAAGAACGGACGCTTCCTCTTGCAGGATCAGGCCACGCAGGAGGTGATCGAACTCACGGGACCGGATCTGGCGGCCAATGTGGGTAACCGCGTGGAAGCGCGAGGATCCGCATCGAGCGCCCGGCCGGGAGTTGTTCCCGCCACCAGTGTGATGAATGTCGCCTCGGTTGCGCCGCAATCGCAAGGCGGATGCCTGAGTGTGGCCGCCGCGCTGGACGCCCGGACGGATGTGCCCGCTGCAGGAGCTCCGACCACTGCGGGCGCAAAACCGGCCGCCCCGCCTTCTCCCTCGGCGCCTGCTGCCCACACCGGAATGTCCACGGGGGCGAAGGTCGCCATCGTGGCCGCAGTCGCAGGCGGAGGCGCAGGCGCCGCTCTGGCGCTCGGCGGCGGCAAGAAGTCCACCAGCCAGTAACCACTTCGCTACTATAATGAAGTGT
>DATIRX010000608.1:0-6698 GCA_035469225.1 Bryobacteraceae bacterium | reverse complement strand
ATCGAATAACCTGAACCTCAAGGAACAGGTCGTCTCGATTAACCGCGTCACCAAGGTGGTCAAGGGCGGCAAGAACATGAGCTTCTCGGCGCTCGTGGTGGTCGGCGATCCCGGCGCCAAAATCGTCGGTTTCGGAACCGGCAAAGCCAAAGAAGTGCCCGCGGCCATCAAGAAAGGGATCGAGGCGGCCAAGAAGAACCTGCACAAGGTCAACGTGCTGGCCACCACCATTCAGCACACGGTGTTGGGCAAGTTCGGCAGCGGCATGGTATTGCTCAAGCCGGCGCCGGAAGGGACCGGCGTGATCGCCGGGGGTCCGGTGCGGGCCGTCATCACCGCCGTGGGGATTCCCAATGTGCTGACCAAGTCCATCGGCTCGCATAACCCGCACAACGTGGTGAAGGCCACTATTGCCGCGCTGGAACAGTTGCGCGACAAAAAGGACGTCGCCGAGATGCGCGGCCTGGATGCCGGGAAGGTGGGATAATCGAATGCCGGGAACCATCAAGATCAAGTTAATTCGCAGCATCATCTGCACGCCCGAAAAGCATAAGGTGATTGTTCGCGCGCTGGGGCTCAAGAAGATGAACCGCGTGGTGGAGCGTCCGGATACACCGGCGTTCCGCGGCATGGTAAAAAAGATTCCGCATCTGCTGGCGCTCGTGGATTAGCGGGCGGATTCAAGGAAATCGCCCAGTCAAGGGAAGAACTATGGACCTCAGTCAACTTAAGCCGCCTCGCGGACAAAAGCACAAGAACCAGCGCATCGGGCAAGGTATGGGATCCGGCCGCGGAAAATTCTCCGGCCGCGGAGCCAAAGGCGCCAAGTCCATCTCCGGCTATTCGCGGATGCGCGGATTTGAGGGCGGCCAGATGCCCTTGCACCGGCGCCTGCCCAAGCGCGGGTTTACCAATATCTTCCGCAAGGAATTCGCCATCATCAACCTGGGCGCTCTGGATCAGCTGGAAGGCGATTCCTTCGATCCCGCCAAGCTGCTGGAAACCGGGGCGATCCGCAAGATCAAGGACGGGCTCAAAATCCTGGGATCGGGCGAACTCAAGCGGAAAATCCACGTGAAGGCGCACCTGTTTTCGAAGGCCGCCCTGGAGAAAATCCAGGCGCTGGGCGGAACCGTGGAAGTGCTCGGCGGCAACAAGGCCCCCTCTCGCGCGGTCAAGCCGGTCAAAGAGAGAATCCGCAAGCCCAAATCCGCCGCTCCGGCGGTAGAGACTCCCAAAGCGGCCGCTCCTCAGGCAGAGGGCGCCGAAGCGGCTGAGCCCAAAAAGGCCAAAAAGACCGAAAAGAGCGGCGAGAAGATCGCCGGAGAGAAGACCAGTAAACCCAAGCAAGCCAAGCCCGGTAGTAAAGAAGAGAAGTAAGCCATGAAATTTCTCGAAGCGATTGCCAACGTCTTTCGGATCCCGGATCTTCGGAAGCGCGTCTTTTTCGCGCTGGCGATGCTGGCGGTGTACCGCATCGGCGGTCACCTGCCGATTCCCGGCGTGGACGCCAAGCGCTTCGAGGAGTTCATCACTCAGAACCAGGGCACGGTCTTCGGATTCTTCGATCTGTTCAGCGGCGGGAACGTCCGCCGGCTCACTATTTTCGCCTTGGGCATCATGCCCTACATCACCTCGTCCATCATTCTGCAGCTGTTGACGGTGGTGGTTCCTACTCTCGAAAAGCTCCAGAAGGAAGGCGAGCTCGGCCGGCGTAAGATCACCCAGTGGACCCGTTACCTTACGGTGATCCTGGCCATGGTTCAGGCCTTTGGTATCGCCAGCCTCTTGCAGGGCTCGCAGCAGGGCTTCGTGACCACGCCCGGTTTCGGCTTTACGATGATGACCATGCTGACCCTGACCACCGGTACAGCCTTCATCATGTGGCTGGGCGAGCAGATTACCGAACGCGGGATCGGCAACGGCATGAGCTTGATCATCTTCACCGGCATCGTGGTCAACCTTCCGTCCGCGATTGTCGAGATCGTACGCAAAGTTCAAACCGGTGACTGGCCGCTGATTCAGGTGGCCATTATCGTCGTCATGATGGTGGCCGTGGTCGGCTTTATCGTGCTGGTGGAGCGCGGCGAGCGCCGCATCCCGGTCCAGTATGCCAAACGCGTGGTGGGGCGGAAGATGTTGGGCGGACAATCCACCCACATGCCGCTCAAGGTCAACGCCGGGGGAGTCATCCCGGTCATCTTCGCCAGCTCGCTGCTGGCCTTCCCGCTGACTGCGCTGCAGATCGATTTCGTCAAGAACAGCCCGGTTCTCTCCAGCATGCTAAATTCGATCAGCGGAGCGTCGCCGCTCTATTACCTGCTGTATACCCTGCTGATTATCTTCTTCTGTTTCTTCTACGTGTCGATTATTTTCAACCCCAACGAAGCGGCCGACAATATGCGCAAGTACGGCGGCTTCATTCCCGGCATCCGGCCGGGGAAGAACACGGCCGACTACATGAACAAGATCCTGACCCGGATCACCGTAGTGGGCGGCCTGTACCTCTCCATCCTGTCGCTGCTGCCGCAAATCATGATTCAGGGCATCAAGCTGCAGAGGCTGCCGCTGATCGGCAACTGGATCGACGCGAACTTCCCGCGCTGGCTGCTGGATGGCCTGGGAGTGACCTTTTTCTTCGGCGGAACTTCTCTGCTGATCGTGGTAGGCGTGGCCATGGATACCGTAAACCAGATCGAAGCGCAGCTGATTATGCGGCATTACGAAGGATTTACGCCGCGGGCCGGACGGATTCGGGGCCGCCGGAGCAGCGTCTGACCGCTACTTATTGAATGCCTCGGCTCTGCCTCATTTTGTTCGGTTCCCCGGGTTCGGGAAAAGGCACCCAGGCCAAGCTTTTAAAGGAATCGCTGGGGATCGCGCATATTTCAACCGGGGATATGCTTCGGGAACGGGTGGCTTCCGGGGATGAAATCGGCCGCGCGGTGGCTTCCTTGATGCAGGCCGGGGAGCTGGTTCCGGACGAAACCGTCAATCGTTTGGTGGAGGAACGGATCGACCAGCCCGATTGCGTAAATGGCTTTATTCTGGACGGTTATCCGCGGACGGTGGACCAGGCCAAGCTCCTGGCAGAGCTTCTGGTGCTGCGGCCGGTCCGGACCATGGTGGTCCATCTGGTAGTGGATTATAATGTTATTATTGCTCGGATTTCCGGCCGCCGTCAGTGCCCCGCGTGTGGCGCGCTGTACGGAGTGACCTCGAGCACACCCAGAATTTCCGGGGTTTGCGACCAGGACGGGACCCAGCTTGTGGTTCGCGATGACGATCGCGAAGATGTGGTGCGGGAGAGATTGCGAGCCTACGAACAGCAGACCGCCCCGGTGCTGGCATTTTTCAGGAAGTCCGGAGTCCCCACCTGGGATGTGCCGGCAGCGGAAGTGTCGCCGCAGGCGATTGCCAAAAGTATCGAGGCGTTGATCCGGAGAGACCGGGGCGAAGCAGCATGATCGTACGGAAGAACATGGCGGAACTGGAGAAGATGCGCTGTTCCGGGCTCCTGGTCTGGAAGATCCTGGACCAGTTGCGCCGCATGGTGGGGGAGGGAGTATCCACCCTCGACCTGGAAGTGATCGCCGAGAAGATGATGATGGACGCGGGCGCCCGGCCGGCCTTTAAGGGCTATTCGACGCCGGCCACGGGAACCAAGTTCCCGTTTGTGTTGTGTACCTCGGTGAACGACGAGATCGTGCATGGCATGCCGTCGCAGAAGAAGGTTTTGAAGAGCGGAGATATTATTTCGATCGACACGGGCGTCCAGCTGAACGGGTACTACGGCGATTCGGCCATCACCGTCGGGGTGGGCGAGGTTTCCCCGGAAGCCCGCCGCCTGATGGATGTGACCCGGGAATCGCTGGAAATGGCTATTGAGAAGGCCCGCCCCGGCAACCGCCTGTTCGACATCTGCGGAACCGTGGAGCGGCATGTGACCGCCAACGGATTTTCGGTGGTGCGGGAATTTGTGGGGCACGGAATCGGGACCCAGATGCATGAAGAGCCCCAGATCCCCAATTACGTGGATCGCCGCAGCGAGAATCCTCGCCTGAAGGAAGGCATGGTGCTGGCCATCGAGCCCATGGTGAATGCCGGAAAGCCCGGCAGCCGCGTGCGGTCCGATAAGTGGACGGCCGTGACCGAGGACGGAAAGTATTCGGCGCATTTTGAGCATACCGTGGCGATTACCGCGGAGGGCCCGTGGGTTTTAACGCGGCCATGAGCGAGAGGGGCCAGGGGTCCGGCGCCAGGGGCCAGCGGGCCGAGGTTGTGGAGCTCCTGCCGAGCGCCGCCTACCGGCTCAGGTTGGAAAACGACCAGATGGTTGTGGCGCACGCAGCGGGTTCAGGGGTTAAGAATTTCCTCCGGCTGCGCCCCGGAGATCCGGTAAGAGTTGAGATTTCTCCGCGAGATAATACGCGGGGCAGGATTGTCGAGTTGTTGAAGAAAGGATAGCTGGCCCCTGGCCCCTGGCCTTCGGCCCCTAGCTTATGAAAGTTCGGGCGTCAGTCAAGAAAATGTGCGACAAGTGCAAGCTGGTGCACCGCAACGGCGTGGTGCGCGTAATTTGCTCCAATCCCAAGCACAAGCAGCGTCAAGGGTAACCAGGATTAGAAGAGGAAAATATGGCTCGTCTTGCAGGCGTGGATTTACCGGTCAAGAAACGGACCGAGATCGGTCTTACCTACATTTACGGAATCGGACGCACGCGCGCCAAATCGCTGTGCCACCGCGCCGGGATTGATCCCAACAAGAAGGTCGCGGATCTGACCGAAGATGAGGTCAACAAAGTCCGCCAGATTCTGGAGGCCGAAGGCGCGGTGGAAGGAGATCTCCGCAAGGAAGTCTCCATGAACATCAAGCGCCTGATCGAAATGGGCGCCTATCGCGGCTTGCGCCATCGCCGCGGCTTGCCCGTGCGCGGCCAGCGGACGCATACCAACGCCCGTACCCGCAAGGGTCCCAGGCGCGCCACCGTGGCCGGCAAGAAAAAAGCGACTGCGAAGACCTAAGGACGAACAGGATCGAATCACATGGCCAAAGCAGCTGCAAAGACCGGAAAAAAGAAGAGCTTCAAGAAGAAAGAAAAGAAGAACGTCCCCGTGGGCCTGGTCCACGTGCAGGCGTCCTTCAACAACACCATCGTCACCATCACCGATACGGTGGGGAATGTGCTGGCCTGGTCCAGCTCGGGTTCGCTCGGATTTCGCGGGTCGCGCAAGGGGACTCCCTTCGCCGCCCAACAAGCCTCGATCACCGCGGCCAACAAAGCCAAGGAATCGGGATTGCGCAGTGTGAACGTGAATGTCAGCGGGCCGGGCGCGGGCCGCGAATCTGCGGTGCGCGCGCTATCTACCGCCGGCCTGGAAGTTCGTTCCATCCGGGATCGTACTCCGATCCCGCACAATGGATGCCGGCCGCCTAAAAAGCGCCGCGTTTGATTTTGTCTGGTAGGGCCGGCCTTCAGGCCGGCCAATACCGGGATTGTAAGCAGGACGAAGGCGCACTTTGCCGTAAACTGCACCTACTTTGATTGAACGCGCACAACGCAATTAGCTGTGCGCTTGAAGCAGTACCAGGGAGGTTTCATTTGGCACGATATATTGGTCCCGTCTGCCGGCTTTGCCGTCGGGAAGGGATGAAGCTATTTCTCAAGGGCGAGCGCTGCCACACCGAAAAGTGCGCCATCGAAAAACGCAATTTCCCGCCCGGACAGCACGGCAAGGACCGCAAGCCTAAGATCGTCGGCTACGGCCTGCAGCTTCGCGAGAAGCAGAAGGCCCGGCGCTATTATCAATTGCTCGAGGGCCAGTTTCGCAATCTGTTTGAAAAGGCCAGCGGGATGAAGGGCATCACCGGCGCCAATATGCTCGGGATGCTGGAGCGCCGCCTGGATAACGTGGTCTACCGGATGGGATTCGGCACGTCGCGGGCGCAGGCCCGCCAGTTGGTTCGTCACGGGCACGTCAACGTGAACGGCCGCCGGGTGGATATCCCGTCCTTCACGGTAAAAGTCAACGAAGTGATCGAGGTCCGCGAGAACAGCAAGAATAACCCCACCATCCTGCACGCGCGCGACGCCACGGCCCATGCCCCCAGCCCCAACTGGCTGGAAGTGGATCGCGAGAATCTGCGGGCCAAGGTGCTGAGTTCTCCCAAGCGCGAAGACCTCGTTCAGATCCAGTTGAATGAGCAGCTGATTGTCGAATTGTATTCGAAGTAAGAGGCCATCATATGTTTAAAGGATTCCAGAAACCCAAGCGGTTAGTCGCCAATACGGAAACGCTGACGGACCGGTACGGTATGTTCACCGCCCAGCCGTTCGAGCGTGGATTCGGGTCAACCATCGGAACGGGGCTGCGGCGCGTGCTGCTGAGCTCCATTGAAGGCGCGGCCATCACCGGCGTGCGCATCGAAGGCGTGGCCCACGAATTCAGCCCCATCCCGGGCGTGGTCGAAGACGCCACCGACATCATTCTGAACCTGAAGCAGGTTCCGTTCAAGATGATGAGTGAAGGAATGCGGACTGTTCGCCTCAAAGCCGATTCGGCCGGCGAGGTTTTGAGCGGCCAGATCGAAACCGATTCCGAGATCGAAGTGCTGGACCGCAACATGCACATCGCCACCATCGGCGAGGGCGGCAAGCTGTCCATCGAAATGCGGATCAAGTCGGGCCGCGGCTACGT
>DATIRX010000607.1:0-14366 GCA_035469225.1 Bryobacteraceae bacterium | reverse complement strand
TCATCGTCCTCGACACCATCTTTGACTATTCGGTCGAAGAAGAGGTTGCCGGCGGGATGAAGAAGTTGGGCCTGGATCCGGCCAACATCAAGTACGCCATCGTCAGTCATCCTCACCCCGATCACGACGGCGGCGCAAAGTTCCTTCAGGATCACTACGGCACCCGCGTGATCATGTCACCGGCGGACTGGGATGTGCTGGATAAGAGAACCAACGGCACGAAACCGAAACGGGATCTCGAGGCCACCGACGGCCAGAAACTGACTCTCGGCGACACCACGGTCACACTCTATATCACGCCCGGTCATACGCCGGGCACCATCTCCACGGTGTTTCCGGTCAAGGATAATGGGACGCCGCACATTGCGGCGCTGTGGGGCGGGGTGGGGCTCAATACCGACCGGGAATCCGTTCAGACCTACATTCGGTCCGTGCAGCGATTCAGCGGCATTGTGAGGCAGGCGGGGGCGGATATCATCCTGGCCAACCACACAGATTGGGACCGGTCCAAGATCAACCTGGCCATGCTGGCCCAACGCGCGCCCGGCAGTCCGAATCCCTACATCGTGGGGAATGCGAAAGCGCTGAACTTTCTAAAGGTCGCCGAAGAGTGCGCTACCTCCCGCCTAACCGGGGCGAACTAAAGGTGCGAGTCCGGCCGAGCCTGGGGCGTCTCTCTAGAACGTGAACCGGGCAATCAGCGTTCCCTGCCGAGGCTGGGCTGCCACGGTTGTCGTATTGATGAACCCGAAACCGGCCGTCGTCTTGAAATAGGATGACGCGCAGGAGACAGTCCTGCCCGCCGCGTCCGCGCAGGTTTGCGAGGCCTGCGAATTGGTAGCCGTCGGGTTGCTCATCTCCGTGCGGTTAAAAATGTTGGTGAAGTCCGCGCGAATCTGAAGAACGCGGCGGCTCTCGTTGCCGATCCGGAAACTGCGCCCGAAGCTCAGGCTCTCGTTGGGTCTGCGCTGATAGCGGTATTCGTTATAGTAGGCCGCGGCCGTGCCCCATTGGCCCGCCGCCGGCGCCGTCCAGGCCTTGGGATTCAGCGGGAACGTGGTGCTCGGATCAAAACAGTGACAGTTCAGATCCTGCGTGAAAACCGGCTGGCTGGAATCCCGGTTCATGAAGGTGCCTCCGCTCGTCCCGGTTGCGCCGGTACCGCGATACAGCAGATCCCTCAGACCGTTGTTTGCGATGGGAGACATGATCGGCAGACCGCTGGCATAACGCAGCACGGTCCCGAGCTGCCAGTCCCGCAGGGCCCAGGAAAGCCACTTGTTCCCCTTCAGCGCAGGTGTTGTATAGTTTCCGGCGAACACCAGCAGGAAGGGCTGATCGAGCCCGGAAAGATACTTGTTCTGGGCATGATTAAAGACGTCGTTGGTCGGTGGTGTCGTCGGCGAGATCGTGGAGATATCCGCTTCCGTGCCGCTCATGAACGTCTTGGACCAGGTAAAGGACGTCGTGAAATCCAGACCGTGAGAGAACCGCTTGGTGGCACTGGCCTGCAGCGAATCATACCAGCTGTCGCCTAATGGGGCCCAGTGCATGTTCGTGATCCCGCCGAACTGCGGGAAGGGGCGCAATGCCTGCGACACCAGCGCAGTCGAAGGGAATCCGGGATACGGGAGACCACTAAAACCGCGCTGAACGGCGAGGGGCGAGTTGATCGTGGAGCCCAATAGTTTCAAATCGTCCGCGTTGTTGAGACTGAGATTCCGCGCCGCAAGAGCCTCCGGAGTCAAGCAATTGAGACACACCAGATAGGCGGAATTCCACCACGCGCCACGGTTGCCAACGTAGGTCGCTTCCACCACCAGATCCCTCATCACCTCCCGCTGGATTCCGAAGCTCCATTGAATGGTTCGGGCGGGCCGGCCGGCGTGAGGATCAATCTGCTGGGAAGGGGAGGCGATGGTTCCCGGGAGCGGGACTTGGCCCGGATCCAGGTTGGGCCAGGTGATTTTGTAGGGCAGGCCATCCTGGAGCTTGTACGCCGGATCTCCAAACGTCGGCGAATTGTAGATGTTCTGCGAGCCGGTGGAAAACGAGTTAAACCCGTTCTGGGCGGTCTTGAAATAGGAAACTCCGCCGCCTACGCGCAGAACGGTCTTGGGAAACATCTGATAGGCGAGACCGATCCTCGGCCCATAGGCGAAGGGGTAGTTATGCGCGACGCTGCACTGGCAATGGCCGGGCTCGTTGCCCTCGAAAACCACGCCTCCCAGTTTCCCGCCGGCGGCCGGGTTGGCTGCGCTCACCGAGAAGTAGGGGATGCGGCCATGCTGCTCCTTCAGGTACGTCTGGAAATCGTAGCGAAGGCCGTAGTCCAAGGTGAGCTTGCGGGTGATCTTCCAGCTATCCTGCACGAACCAGGACAGCGCCTTGGCGCCCATGCGCGATTTGGAAGGGACTCCGATAAAGCCGTTGTCGACGCCGCCCAGCATGAAGCTGGCGAACGGAAATCCCGGGAAGCCTCCGGACAGCGACTGGCCGACGATAGAAGGGAGCGCGGAGGCCGGTGAACAGGCATTGCAATTGGCGTTGTTCGTGAAGTTGATCCAGGCGTTTGCGTAGGTCTGATTGAACGCCGGGTATCCCACGATGATCATCTCGCCGCCAAACTTGTAGGTGTGGTCGGTCTTCACCCAGGTAAGACTCGCATTGGCGGTCGGCTTGGTGTTCAGCAGAAACACCTGCGATCCCGGTCCCATGCCGGCCGAGAGTCCGCCCTGAGCCTGGTTCAATCCCATCAGCGCCGGAAACAATTTTGCGTAGGTGCCTTTCAGCCCGATTCCCGCCACCGGGTCGTAGTCCGGCAGAGGGTTGTTGTTGCGCAGGTGGATCAGGCCCACTCCCAGGTGCAGCAGGATGGTTGGGGTAATGGTCTGGTCGAAATTCAGGCGAATGGTGTGCGCTTTAATATCGCTGGGGACCGCCGAGGTGATCGGCTGCGGCAGTGAATTGTTATTGGGCGCGCTGGTTCCGGTCCGCGACCAGTATCCGGAGATCTTGGTCTTGTCGCTCAAAGAGTGGTCGATTTTGAGGGACGGAATATCGCTCACCCTGGGGTTGGTAAACGTGGACAGATAGTTGAGCGTCTTCCCGGCATTGAGGGGATGCGGGATCAGTGCGATGACGGCCAGCGCTACTTTGTCCTGCTGCGCGATCGGAATGGTGTTGTTGGTGAATAGGTTGCGTGTACGCTGCCCGTTCACGTCGAACGTGTTGCTGGGATCGTAGATGGCATTCTCCATGATCGGGCGCCCCAGGGGATCGCAGTTAGGTGTCGCCGCCGGACACACATTCTTACCGGTCAGAGCTTGCCGAAAATCGCCGAGGCGGTAGGCCTCGGTGGGAACGGTGATGGTGGTGGTGCTGTTGATGGCCGTCTCGCGGAACTGCTCGAAACTAAAAAAGAAAAAGCTCTTGTTGTGACCGTCGTAGAGTTTGGGAATCTCGATGGGACCGCCGACCGTGAACCCGTAATCGTTGCGCCGCTGGCGGTTGCGCACATGCTGGCCGGTCCTGCGGCTGTCGGTAAGGCCTGCGTCGGTGAATGCCTGGCCCGCGTTCAGCGCCTCGTTCACAAAATATTCGTAGGCGCTGCCGTGGAACTGATTGGTTCCGGATTTCATGGTGGCGTTGAACACGCCGCCGCCGGCTTGTCCGAACTCCGCCGAATAATTGCTGGTTTGAATCGCGAGTTCCTGAATCGCATCCACGCTGGGCTGGGTCATCGACTGGGTGTTGATCAACTCGTTGGTCGAATCCTGGCCTTCGACGCGCAGCGCCTGGGTATTGCTCGGAAGTCCGTTCAGGCGGATGCTGCTATCGGGGCGAAAGTCGCTTCCCGGGAGCAGCTGCATCGCAGCGTAAGGATTGCGGAGCCCGTTCTGCCCGGCAGTGGAACCGATTCCCAGCACCGGTAGATTGTCCATCCGATCCGAGGTTACGTTGTGGCTCAATTCGCCACTCTCGGTTTTGAGCAGCGCCGATGTCTCCGTTACGGTAACCGAGTCGCTGGCCGCGCCGACTTCGAGTATCACGTCCACGCGCATCGTCTGGGCAGCCGGAAGCAGCAGGCCTGGACGCACGTACCGCTTGAATCCCGGTGCGGTTATGGTCAGTTCATAGTTGCCCGTGGGCAGTTGCGAAAGGTTGTAGTTGCCCGTGGTGGTGCTGGCGGCCGTGTAGACGGCGCCCGTATCCACGTTTTTTGCCTGCACCGCGCCGCCGGCGATCACGGCGCCCGCGGGATCCAAAATCGTGCCAGTAATGGTGCTGCGGTCGCTTTGCGCAAAAGCAGCCGTCAAGAAAAGGACGCCCAACACCAAAAGGACCACTAAACGCATACACGGTTCCCCCCGGGTGGCTTGATCGTCTTCCGATCAGCCAAGCCGTTGGCGAGTATATCCCGCATCCATAGGAGCGTCAAGAACCATCTGTGGCTATTGGTGTGGATCCGTGGAACCCGGCGAAGGTGCAGCTCCGGGCTTGGGCAACTCCGCCTTGCCGTCCAGACCGAATACCAGCAACTGGGGCTTGGACTGCGTGGTGATCGCTCCCGGGTTGGTCACGCCTTGGCTCTGCGTGCCACCCGAGCCGCCCATCAGCGCGATATATTGTTTCCCGTCGATGGCGAAGGTAATCGGCGGACCCATGCCGTTGCGCAGCCCCGTGGGTAGCTCCATGAGGACGTCCCCTTTGTCGGCCGAGTACGCGATCAAGCGTCCATCCGGCGCGACTTGGAACAGCAGATTGCTCGCGGTGCTCAGTGTTCCGCCAAACCTGCTGTTGCCCACCGGCACGCGCCAGCGGATCTCCTGTTTCACCGGGTCATAAGCCACCAGAGTGCTGACATTCCCCCCGGGGAGCGGCTCCGGACCAATGGCGGGTCCCCCCGGCTTCCTGGTCATACCCTGCGTGTTGGTATTCAGGCCGGTCAGCCCGACGCCGCGCGAGGTTTCCGGTTTGAAGTCATAATTGACCGCGTAGGTGAACGTATCCCAGCCCCGGCTCGGAATATAGACCAGCCCAGTTTGCGGATTGTAGGACATGGGCGACCAGCTATGCGCGCCGCCGCCGCCGGGCGATACGGGCGTCGGATCCTTGCCGTACTTCACCTCGGTGTTGATGATGGGCCGTCCCGTCTTCGGATCGATCCCCTTCGCCCAGGTGACTCGCGAGAAGGGCTGCCCGGAAATGAACTCGCCCGTAATGCGGTCGAGCACATAGAAGAAGCCGTTCTTGTTGGCCTGCATGATGACCTTGCGCGTCTTTGGTTTACCGTCGGGGCCGTTGATGTTCAGATCCGCCAGGATCATCTGTTGCACGCTGTCGTAATCCCACTCGTCGCCGGGAACCATCTGGTAGTGCCACTTGAGCACGCCCGTATCCACGTTCACGGCCACGATGGAAGCCACGTACAAGTTGTCGCGTCCCGTGCTGGTGTCCTTGGTGCGAAGGGCCGAGGGCCAGGGTTCGGCATTGCCTGTGCCGACGTACACCAGCTCGCTCTCGGGGTCGTAGGATATCCCGTCCCACACCGATCCGCCACCGCCGAGCTTCCACCACTGGCCCTCCCAGGTTGCCGCGGCCTTGCGCATCGCCTCCGACTCAAAGCCCTTGGCGGGATCGCCGGGAACGGTGTAGAACTTCCAGACCTGGCGCCCAGTGTCCGCGTCGTAGGCCGCAAAAAAGCAGCGCGTGGGGCGGTCGCCGCCCGCCGTGCCGACGATCACTTTTCCCTTGGCGATCCGAGGGGCGATGGTCAGCGTGTGTTCGTCCTGCGTGTAAGAAACGCGAGTCTCCCACACGGGCTTGCCGGTGTCCACGTCCAGCGCCACCAGCCGCCCGTCGTTCACCGGAACATAAACCTTGTTGTGATACAGCGCCAGCCCGCGGTTCACCACGCCGCAGCACAATCTGTCGGCGGTCGTCTTGCGGTTGACTTCGGGATCCCAACGCCATTTCTCTTTGCCCGTGCGCGCGTCCACGGCGAATACGATGCTCCAGTTGGTGACGCCGAAGATGGTGTTATTCCAGACCAGCGGCGTGGCTTCCTGGTCGCCTCCGCCGTCGCCGGCTTCATAGGACCACACCAGGCCCAGCCGCTTCACGTTCGAGGCGTCGATCTGCGTGAGCGGGCTGAAACGCGTCTCGCCCGGCGTGAGACCGTAGCTCAGCCAGTCGCCGTCCGCCGCCGATTTCGCGGCATTCTTAAGCAGCGCATCGTCGACACGCTTGGTTTGTCCAGACAACGCTTGTCCGAACAAACTCAGAGAAACAGTAATCGCAGACAGGTAGCGCATAAGAAACTCCAGAACAGTGCGAGTTTAGCATGCGGCGCGGGTAAGGCAGACCAGATGCACACCTTGAATGGCAGCGGTCTGGTCGCTCCTCTAGGCTACTTCTTCAGCGTCGACGTCCAGTTCACGATCACGTTGTATGGCGCGGAGTTGGCGGCGGCAGCCGGAACCGGTATCAGGAACTTCTGCCCGTCGCGGGTCACATCCCAGAACCGGATCTCGCCCGGCAGCTTGAAGAGTTGTTTGGGCACGCCCGGCTGGAAGCCCTGTTTCATGTCGATCTCCACCGACATGATGGCTCCCTGGGGCGTCATGTAGAACATCTCCTTGCCGTCGGCGCGCCAGTGCGGGCTGACGCCTCCGCCCTTCGAAATCATCCATTGCCCGCCGGGGCTGGTGCCCGTCTTGGGATCGAAGGGTCGCACGTAGGCTTCATCCCTACCGGACTCGTCGGATGTGTAAGAGAAGAACTTGCCGTCCGAGGAGAAACGAATCCCACGCTCATTAAACTGGGTCTTCACCAGAGGTATTAGTTTCCGGGTCTCCGGCGTGCCCTCCGCGGGCAGCAGCCAGCTATCGCTCACTGTGCCACCCGTCGAAACCGCCAGGAAGCGGCCATCCGGCGTCCACTCATGGACAAAAATGATACCTGCCTCTTTGGGAGGGGTGAAGAACAACTCCGGAGAGCCTGCGCCGTTGGCGGCCTTCTCATAGACGCCATTGCCGGGGAGCGAGGTGTAAGCGATCCGGCTGCCGTCGCCCCGCCACATCGGCGAGATTTCGTTTCCGGGCTCAAACGTCAGGCGCGTATCCACGCCTCGGTCGAACTCAAACACCCATAGATCATTGTTATGAGACGTGGCTACGCGTTTGCCGTCCGGTGAGAGCGAGATGGCTAAGGTGTACTGCTTCAATTCCCCCACGGTCGATAGCACCTTGCCGCTCCGGTCGAGCCACGTCAAGATCCCGTTCGTGCCTGTTTCTGTGCTGCCTCCAGCCGCGGTGTTCTTACTGTGAACCAGCACACCCGTAGCGGAAGCGGAGAAGCCGGTTGGCGTCACGTTCTCGGCGATGGGCACGGCGTCTCCCGCGAGTTCGTTGCGGCGGGGATCAAACTGTTGCGCCATTAAGGTGCCAAGCGAGGTGGAATTCGCGGCGCCTCGGACAAACAGCAAATACCCCTGCTTGGAGTTCGGCGCCGGGACGTACGCCACGGCGGAATTGTCCGCCAACAGCCGCCGCGGAGCTTCCGAGGAGCTTTCTTCCAAGGAAGCGATATAGATTCCGTCAAAGCTCCAGTAGACGAAGTGCTTGCCGTCCGGAAGCCGCGAGGGGAAGGCCATGGCCTGTATGGCGCCCACCGGAGTCGAAGTTCCGCCGCTGGCCGGAACTTGATGCTGCGGCACGGGTGCGCCCGACCCGAATACGATCTTGCCTTCAGGAGTCCAGAAGCCTCCTCCAAGCAGCCCCTGAATCGTACACAGCGTTTGGGCGGGTCCTCCGGAGGCTTCCATCTTTTTCAACTTTCCATCCGCCCCGAACACCACATAACGGTTGTCCCAGGACCAAAGCGGAGCACCCGTCACCCCGTCCGTCCCATCCAAGGGCCGCGCTTCGGAGGTAGAGAGCGAGCGAATCCACAACTTAGTCTGCCCATCCGCTCCTCGGGCCACGAAGGCTAGCTGGCGGCCATCGGGGGAAACTGCGGCGCCTGCCAGACCGTTGCTGCCCGGCAGTCCGATCTCAAAGCGGATCGGCTCCGGAACGGGAATCTCGCGATTGAGGTAGGCGTAGGTTCCACCCGCGCCCAACGCGAGCACCACCGCGGCGGCCACGCTGGGCCACAGCCACGGTTTGCGCGCGGGAGTCTGCACCGGTATCGGCACGCTGACGCTGGCGCTGGACATGTTCGTGGGTGGCGCGTCCAGATCGATCAACTCCAGCGTCGGTTTCAGATCCCGCGCGGAGTGCCAACGGTCGTCAGGCTTCTTCTCCAGGCACTTCTTCACGACGCGTTCCAGCGCCCGCGGCGTCGCCGGTTGGCGTTGACTCATCGGCGCCGCCTGATCTTTGAGCAGCGCGGCCAGGACCGCGGCCTGCGTGTCGCCGGTAAAGGGGCGCTGGCCGGTGATCATTTCGTAGAACACGACGCCGAAAGAGAAGATGTCGCTCCGCTCGTCGGTATCCTTGCCCTCCACCTGCTCCGGAGACATGTAGTACAGCGTTCCGAGGACGGCGCCCGCGCGGGTGATTGGCTCCGTGACGGTTTGGATGTTGGCGGCGGAGTCAGGGCTGATCTTCGCGGCACTGACCTTCGCCAGGCCGAAGTCGAGAACCTTCGCGCCGTTCTTGGTGATGATGATATTACCCGGCTTGAGGTCGCGGTGGATCACGCCTTGGGCGTGCGCGGCCGCCAGTGCATCGACGATCTGCACCGCATAGCTCAGGGCCTTGTCGAGCGGCAGCGGGCCTTGACCGATGATCTTCGAGAGCGTCTCACCCTCGATGTGCTCCATGACCAGATAATTCGGGCCGACATCGTACAACGTGCAAATGTTGGGATGATTGAGCGTCGAGATGGCGCGTGCCTCGCGCTCAAAACGGTCGTTGAACTCGCGCGAGGAAACCTTAATCGCAACGGACCGGCCGAGGCGCGTGTCGCTGCCGAGGTAAACCTCGCCCATGCCGCCTTTGCCGATCATCGACACAATCTTGTAGTGACCAAGTTGTTCGCCAGAGGACAAAGGCATAAGGATTGGAACGATTCTATCCCAATTAACCTTGCCGTGGAACCCGACGACTCGGCTCGCCGCAAGAAACAGTTTTCCCTTGCTTTCAGCCACCCTGCGGCATTTCTGGGATACACAATGGGATACACAATGCGGAAGGGACAGATCGAGCTGTCGCGTGATGCCGCGCGGATACCAACTTTCGAGGGCCTGCCGGTGCGTAGAAGCCTTTGACGTGAGCTACGCCGCTTTTTTGCGATTGGCCTCGAGTCGCGAGTCTACCAGCGCCACAATTTCGTCGATCACCGGGTGACGCAACCCCTTCTGCCTGGCAATCAGCTGCACCAGCTTATCGGGACGCTCGATATTTTGCGCGCCGTTGCTGAGCGCGCGCGCTCCCGAAGCCGGACGAACCAGAAATTGCGCGGCGGCGGCGTATTTTTCGAAGGGCACGAGATCGTTCGGGCTGGCGCCCAGCTTCACGCACAGATCGTTGACGAAATTGTAGACCGAGCGCGAGGTCTCAAGGTCGCTGTGTACCGCTTCCTGCGCGGTGCGTATGCCATCCTTGGTGACGCAGCGATAGTTGCCGGCCAGGAGCATGGCCCATTTGGCCAGGGGCACGAAAATAGAATCGTGCACCTTCAGCTTCACCGGTAGCTCGATCTGGCCTTCCGGCGTGTCGAAGCGCGCGCCTTCGATATCTTTCTCCAGCTGGCGAAGAATCGCGGTGGATTTGTCGTCGTCGAATCTCGCCACTTTGAAGTTGGTGGGCAGCGTCACCATCAGAACGTTGACGGGCTCGTCCGGCGGGCGGATCGCCTGCGGATCCGGGCTGTTGAGCGTCATGCATCTGGGGTCGAAATTCTCCCAGACGGTCGGATCGGTGTAGGCGGGCTTGAGCGCGTCGTAGTCCAGGCCGGGGATGCGCTTAATGTAAGGCGGCGGCGGCATATTCATGATCGACATGCACGGCACGCGCGACTTCGCCACGGCATCCAGCAGCTCGCGCACGCCCGGCGCGCGATATTGGGGCTCCTGCATGCACAGACCCACCAGGTCGTAGTTCTTCGGATCGACACCCTCGGTCGGTCCGGCAGTCACCTTGCCGGGCAGCTTGCGCGAATCGAGCACCACCGGGTCCTTGCGCCCTCGCACGGGCAGGCGCACGCGGAAGCCTTCGGCGTTGATCAGATCGGCCTCCGCCGGAAGGCAGACCAGATGAATCGTATGGCCGCCAAACAAGATCTTGGAGGCGAGAAGTGAGCCGTAGGACGCGCCCATGAGTAATATGTTGTACGGCATTGCAGAGCTGCTCCTTGTGTCTGAGTGAAACGTGAGAAATCCGGCGCTACGGCCGCTGCTTTCAAGACTAACCCGCCGGGCGTCCTGATGCAATTCGAGCGCTCGCACGCAGCGTTTCGCCGCCCGCGCCTGCCGGGACAGCAACTATACTGGACTGACGCATGAGTCTGCTCGTTTCCATCCTCCTATCCGATATCCTGCCGATTTTCGCCATCGCCGCCGCTGGTTTTCTCCTGGCGCGATATGCCGGAGTGGACGTGAAGATGCTGTCACGGGTGGTCTTTTACTCGCTTTTGCCCTGCCTTGCCTTCCGCTTGCTGGTCTCCTCCAGTGCTTCCGGGCCAAACGTCGCCCGCCTCATATTCCTGGCCGTGCTGATCATGGGAGCCATGGGACTGGTGGGTTACGTCGCCGCGAAGGCCCTGGGCCTGGACGGCAAATCTCTGCGCGCCTTCCTGATGGTGGTTATGTTCTCGAACGGAGGGAACTATGGTCTGCCCGTGGTGAGATTTGCTTTTGGTCCCGAAGCTCTTGCTTATGCGACGATCTTCTTTCTCACCGGATCGGTGACCACCTATGTAGCAGGAGCGTTTTTTGCGGGCAGCCATCATCGGAAGATTGCCGGCGCGTTGGAAAAAGTCTGGAAAATGCCGGCGCTTTATGGACTCGCGCTGGCCCTGGTTGTGCGAGGCATAGGCCGCCCAGTGCCGGAAGCGATCATGCGGCCGGTAGAGCTATTGAGCGACGCCGCGCTTCCGGTGATGATCCTCGTCCTGGGGATGCAGCTCGAGCGTGCGGTGTGGCCTGCCCGGCCCGGGATTGTAATTCTCGCGGTTGGAATCTCGCTATTAGTGGCGCCATTGGTCGCGCTGGGCCTGTCCGGGCTCTTCGGTCTTACGGGAGCGGCCAGGCAATCCGCTGTGATCCTTTCTTCCATGCCGGTCGCGGTGATTACCACGATTCTCGCGCTGGAGTTCGAACTGGACCCGGAATTTGTCACGAGTGCGGTATTCCTATCCACGATCGCCAGTCCGCTTACGCTGACGCCCTTGATTGCCTACCTGCGGTGATCGGCCCGCGTTTCCCCCACACAGTTGGCATGGAAAGTTATGAGATCCTCGTGACTATGCGATATCGTGCCACAGCGCTATGGACCACTGCGTTCCTGGCCGCGGCGGCTGCCTTGGGACAGTTTCCATCGCCGGCACTGCCCGACGTAGCCACCAAGGTTTCCGAGCACATTTTCATGACGCCCGGATTTCCCAACGTGGTTTATGTAGTGGGTAGCGACGCAACGCTGGTGGTGGACACCGGGCTCGGCAACAACAATGGCGCGCTGGTGGCGCGCATCGCCAAACGACTGGCCAAGGGTCCGAAACTGTTCCTGACGACCACGCATTATCATCCGGAACACGCGGCCGGCATCGGCGGGTTCCCGCCTGAGACCCTGCTCATTCGACCCGCCGTCCAGCAGCGAGAACTGGAGAAGGAAGGGGAGCAGACCATGACGTTCTTTCGGAATTCACCGCAGTTCGGCCCCTCGCTGCAGGGCCTGGGGCCTCTGCGGCCTCCGGATATAACCTTCGAGACAGAAGCAAAGTTGGAGCTGGGCGGCGGGGTTACGGCGCGGCTCATGTTTTTGGGTGCGGGACACACGGCCAGCGATGAGCTGATTTTCATTGACCCTGACCGGGCCTTAATCACGGGAGACATCGTACAAAACAAGGTCGTACCGGCCGTGTCGTCATCGGGAGGGAGCTTTGCCAGTTGGCTGACGGTGTTGGATAAGCTCGTTCCGCTTCAGCCCCGGGTGGTCGTGCCAACACACAGTAAGGTGGGCGACGCATCGCTGATTGCGTCCGAGGCTGCGTTCATACGCGACATGCAGGGCCGGGCGGCGGCGCTGAAACGCTCCGGTGTTTCCGCCGTCGAGGCCGCTACGCGACTAATCGAGGTTTTCAAGTCCAACTACCCGGAGTGGGCGGCAAACCCCGATTGGCCGAATGTGAATTCAATGACCGGATTTGTGAACCGGCTTTATTCGGAAATTCGCGAGTAAAGTTGCGGGCTTCCGGAATTATTTTTCCTGACGGCCGGGAACGGCCGCGACGGGGATCCCCTTCGCGTTCATCAGGGATTCCAGCAATGCCACGGTTTTCGGGAACGCATCCGCCCCGCCGCGAACACCGCCGGCCCCGCGGGCGGCGTCCAGGGGCGTGCGGCCGTTCGCATCTTTTGCGGTCAAGTCGGCGCCGTGGGCGACCAGGAATTCGATGAACTTATCGAAGCCGTGTTCGGCGGCACCGTGCAGAGCCGTTTGGTTGGGGACGGCGTTGGCGCTGGGCATCTGGCTGCCGCGACGGAAGGCCAGTGCGATGTTCGCAGAGGCGCTGTAACCCGCGGTACCCGGGGCAGCAGGAGGAGCCGCAGCAGCGCCAGCACCGCCTCGGCCTCCGCCACGACCACCTGCGCCAGCGCGATCCACCACCGAACGGGCGTTGATATTCGCGCCGGCTTTGATGAGCAGATCCATGGTCGCCAGCACGCCTTCGTCCGTGCGGTTACGTCCGCGCGTGACACGTGCGCCGTAGTCGACGCCGGCGGCGGCCATCAACGGCGTGATGCCTTCCTTGCTCGGCAAATCGACCAGCGCCTTGTACTCCAGCAGCAGTGCGACGAACTTGTCATCGCCGCCACGCGCCGCGCGCAACAGCGGCGTAGCGCCCTGGGCCAGCATGGCGTCACCGCCGCGGTCCTGCGGAACGTCGCGATAGGGCGGACGCCGCTTCAACTGGATGTTCGGATTCGCACCCTTTTCAAGCATCATGCGCGCGACGTCGACAGCGTTGAGCTTATCGGGACTCGGCAGGACGGCCACGGCGCCGTTCCCTTTCATCGGCAGCGTGCTGACGTCAGCCGCCATGTAGACCGGCGAGCGGCCGAAGAGATCCCATTTGTCGAGATCCGCGCCGCCCTTTACGAGCACGGCGGCCGTATCGAAATGCAGGTTCTCCAGCGCGAGAAGCAGCGGCGTCTCGCGGTCCGGATCTTCGGAATCGGGATCGGCGCCGGCGGCCAGCAGGTTCTGAACGCAGGGCGCACAACCTTCCCGCGCGGCATAGTGCAGCGGCGTGAAGCCGCCCTTGTTCATGTCCTTGGGGCGCGGTTCCTGGATGATCTTACGCTCCCATTGATTGATCTTGCCGTGATCGTTCAGGTTGGCGTCCTTGGAGGCGAGGAACTTCACCATGTCGGCCTGGCTCTGCGCGGCGGCCCACATGAGCGCGCTTTGCCCGCCCCAGGTTTCCTTGGCGTTGATGTCGGCTCCGGCGGCCAGCAGCGTCCTGGCGGCGTCCACCTTGCCGCTGCGCGCGGCAGCCATCAGCGGAGTTTCGCCGTCCGGAGTCTTGAAATTGGCGTCGGCGCCGGCCTTGAGCAGCGCGTCCAGGATCGGGGCTGACCCGATGATCGCGGCTTCGGTGATCGCCGAAGTGCCCAGTTGGTTCTTCAGTTTGACATCCGCGCCGGCTTTAATCAGCGCGCGGACCAGTTCCAGGTCGCCGTTGGCCGCGGCGTACATGATGGCGGTGCTGTCATCGGCGCGGGTGGCGTTGACGTTCGCGCCCTTTGCGCCCACCAGCCGCATAGCTGTGGAATGGTCGCCCGATTCCGCCGCGTTGAGCAGCGTCAAAGCCGTATCGGGAGCCGCCATAATCGACGTCCCGGTCAGCAGAACGAAAGCGCACAGGACGCCGCGGCATCCGTCAGCGCGCCTGGAAATACTGCCGCGGCGTTCCGTTGTGCGCGCTTTCATATTAGACCTCCGAAAGACCGCTGCTGCTGTCGCCGATGGCCTTCACCGGGATCTCATTGCGCTGCAGCAGCGTAAACAGCAGGTCGCCGTGACGCGAATCCTGCGGATACTTCAGGTGCTGGCCGCCTTTGATCTTGCCGTTGGCGTGTCCCAGAACCACGGACGGAAGCGGATCGTTGTTGTGGCGATCGCTGTTGCTCATGT
>DATIRX010000606.1:0-2277 GCA_035469225.1 Bryobacteraceae bacterium | reverse complement strand
CGGGAGGCAATAGCGCGGTTGCGTCGATATCCAGAGCCAGCAGGTCGCGAATGGCGTTGGCGTACTCGGTGCGGTTCAGACGGTGCATGGTGGCTCGCCCCGGATTCGGCGAGGCCAGGTATGCGCGGTCCAGAGAGGTTTCGAGAAAGGATGCCAGCCCATCCAGAGCGGCCTTGTCGGGCCGCGGGGCGCCCTGGGGCGGCATCGCGCCCACGCGCAGCTTACGGATCGCTTTTTCCCAAGTCTCGGCGCCTTTGGGAACTTCGGTGAGGTTTGCATCCTGTAGCGAAACGCCCCCGGTATGCAGTTTGTCGCTGTGGCAGGTGACGCAGTATTGATCGAGGAGAGGCTTCTGTGCCAGCGCGGGATGCACGCAGAAAGAGCAAGGCAGGAGAAATCCTATGATATGGGTTCGGCGCAACACCCCACAAGTATAGTGCTGCGAGCAAACGGAGTCTATCGCCCGGGAGGGGCTGGCGGAGATCACCGCGGAAACGATGAAGTCAATAGAAACTATTTATAGCTGCAGGTGAATTACTCATTTACACTAAAGTTTATTCTGCTTTCTCCCGATAAATCATCGGGTGCCTGATGTCGTCTCGCCCCGTGCCGGGCCTGCCTAATAGCAGAGTGGCGGTTTTAATTACAAAACGTTCATAAAAATGCAGGCGCAAGATGTTTAAGACTCGAAACCTTTTCTCTTCCGAAGTGTTCTAAGTAAATAACGAGGACGCATGGATATCCGGATACCGGTTTCTCCCACGCGGTTCGTGATCGTTCACTACCATATATTCAAGAATGGGGGCAGTACGGTTGCGTCCATACTGGAACGAGAGTTTCGGCATGGCTATGCGACCGTGCACGGACCCGACGATGTCTCGGTGCTGGATGAATCGCACCTGGCCGGTTTTGTCGCCGACCATGCAGATGTGCAGGCGATATCCAGCCATCATATTCGCTACCCCAAGCCGGTTCTGCCGAACACGGTCATTTTCGACTGGTGTTTTCTGAGGAATCCGCTGGACCGGCTGCAGTCCGTGTACTCCTACTTCCAGCGGATCGACTCGCCCGACCCGCTGTGCCGTCTGGCGCGCCAGGAGCATTCGCGAGTTTTCTTCAAGAGACTGATTGAGAGCGCTCCGCATCTGGTCAGCAACGTTCAGGTAACATTTTTGGCGAACGGAGGAGCTTTCACGCGGCCAGCGGATACGGCGGATGTCGAAATCGCCGCGGCGATCCTCGCAAAAATGGCAATCCCGGGACTGGTGGAAAAGTTCGACGAGAGCCTGGTGGCCGCGGAGTATTTTCTGAAGCCTGCATTTCCACGGCTGAGGCTGGACTACAGCCCGCAGAATGTCAGCCGTCCGCTGGTCAAGAATTCGGCAGACCGTCAGGAATGGTTGAGACATTCCTGGGGTTCGGACTTGTATGCCACGCTCGTGCAGCTGAACCAGTGCGACCTGGAATTATGCCGGCGGGCGGAGGCCGAGATCGCCCGGCGGCTGGATCTGGTTCCCGCAGCCGAGCAGCGGCTGGCGGACTTCCGGCTGCGATGCCCGCAGCCGCGAACTGCCGCGGCCTACGCACGCGTGAACATCGCGTAAGCAATCATCCGGACGGGCCCGCAATCGGTGCTGCGCTAAAACGCGCACCTGATGCGTGCGCGCTCACGGGTGCAGCGGACCAGTGTCCGCAAAGCGATGCGTCCATTAGGGAATCCGTGGATCGCGAAGTGCTTCTCCAACCGCAGGGAGCGATTTATGAGCATTCCTGCTTACTTCTATGAGACACAGGTGAAATGGACCGGCCAGCACCGGGGCACTCTGACATCACCGGGCCTGCCGGATCTGGAAGTCAGCACTCCCCCGGAGTTCAAAGGAGAAGCCGGACTCTGGACCCCGGAGCACCTGTTTGTGGCCGCGGCGGAGATCTGCCTGATGGCGACGTTCGTGGGGATCGCCGAGAACTCGAAGCTAACCGTGGCCGGCTATCGATCCTGGGCGCGCGGCCACCTGGAAAAGGTCGAAGGCGCCGGGCTGCGGTTCACGGAGATCGCCATATCGGTGGTGGTGACGCTCGACAGCTTAGCCGACCAGGGACGCGCCGAGCGGGTCCTGGCGAAGGCCCAAAAAAGCTGCCTGATCGCGAATTCCATGGTGTCGCAAATTCGGGTAGATCCTACGTTTGTTGAGAAAACGGCCCTGGCGGCGTGAGGAGGATGGCATAATACGCACGTGATTGAGATCCCTGCGAAGGCGCAGCCTCGTCGCGCTCCCC
>DATIRX010000605.1:0-3258 GCA_035469225.1 Bryobacteraceae bacterium | reverse complement strand
AGCCGGCGCATGATCTTGCCGCTTCGGGTGCGGGGAATCTGGGGACAAAACTCAATCTCTTTCGGTGACACGGCCGCTCCCAGCTTCGTCCTGGCAAATCCCAGGATCTCCAGCTTCAATTCCTCGTCTGGCGTACGTCCCGGCCGCAAAGCGACGAACGCTTTCACCATCTCTCCGATGGTGGGGTCGGGTTTCCCGATCACGCCCGCTTCGGCCACAGCCGGATGCTCCATCAACGCGCTTTCCACTTCAAAAGGCCCAACCATATGTCCAGCCGTCTTGATGATGTCATCGGCGCGGCCGACGAACGTGAAGTAACCGTCGGCGTCGCACCGGGCCAGATCGCCGGTCAAATACCAGTCTTTGCCTGAAACGTCTTTGGCGAAGCATTTTGCATAGCGCTCCGGTTCGTGCAAATAGCCCCGAAACATGGATGGCCATCCCGGTTTTAGCGCGAGTTCACCCTCTTGATCCGGCTGATCGAGGACCTCCACCCTGCCGTCGCTCATCCGGCGCACAATGGCTGCCTCGACTCCGGGTAACGGCTTGCCCATGGACCCGGGCCGGATCTCCATCGACGGATAGTTCGAAATCATGATCCCGCCCGTCTCCGTCTGCCACCAGTTGTCATGAATCGGCAAGCCCAGCGCTTGCTGGCCCCAGACCACGGCGGAAGGATTCAAAGGCTCGCCGACGCTCGCGATCAGACGAAGACGGCTGAGGTCGTACCGCGCTCGCGGTTCGCCGGGGAGTCGCATGAGCATGCGGATCGCGGTCGGGGCCGTATACCAGACCGTCACCTTCTGCTTCTCGAGGACGCTGGACCAGCGTTCGGCGTCGAAGTCGCCTTCATCGATGAGGTTGGTAACTCCATGAAGAAGGGGCGCGATGATCCCGTAGGAAGTTCCCGTCACCCAACCCGGGTCCGCCGTACACCAGAAGATGTCTTCCGGATGCAGATCCAGAGCGAACTTTCCTGTGATGTAGTGCATCAGCGCGGCGTTGTGGACGTGAATGGCGCCTTTCGGCATCCCGGTGGTGCCGCTGGTGAAGTGCAGAAGGGCCATGTCGTCCGGGCCAGTGCGCGGGACGACGAAGTCCGGCGAGACTTGGGCAAGGAGCGGCTCCAGCGCCCAGACACTGGCATCGACGTTCTCGCGAGCGTCCGTCAACAGGATGTGCTTCAGTTCCGGCAAGGCGCCGCGCAATTCGGCAATCGTCTTCCGGTACAGCCTCTCGGTGGTCACCAGAACCTTGGCATTGCCGCGCTGCAACCGCTGGCGGACCGGCTCCGGACCGAACGCCGAGAACAATGGGCAAAAGACGCTGGTGTTCTTCAGCGTCCCCAGCGCCGCGGTGTAGAGAGCCGGAATTCTACCTGCCAGTGCGAATACGCGATCGCCTTTGCCGACGCCCAGCCACCGCAGCATGTTCGCAAAACGGTTCGTCTGTTCCCGCAACTGGGTGTAAGTCGTATCAAGGATGATCCCATCCCGGCTCAGCCACCGAAGGGCGACATGATCGTGAAGCGGCCCGGCAGCATGGCGGTCGACGGCGAGCTGTCCGATGTTAAAGCAACCAGCGGATCCCAACTCACTACGGACCTGGTCCCATGAAAATGAAGTGCGTATTTCCTGGAGGTCGGATAGATTCGGCCGTATCGGCCAGGTGGAAATGTCCTTCTTGATCGGCGCCCAGTTCACTTGTATGATCGATCCCGCATCAGCCGTGGCACGTTAACGGCCACTTTCGTGCTTTCGGAAGGCGTGCCGCGTTTCGATTTGGCAGCGTTTTGCGCCCTTTCGCTCATGTGGCTGTGGCATTTCGCTCTATGTCCGTTCGTCGTATCTGAGCGGGCGGGCTAGGGGAACCGTTCGCGAAGACTACTCAGCCGGGAGGATCATGTTCTTAGTCCTTCTGATCATACCGGACGTGCCGCCAAATCCCGCTCGTGCCGGTTCTGGTGGTCGAGACAATACGCCGTCCACGGGACGCTGTCCAGTCGATGGTCTTCAATCTGGCGCCCACAGTCCACACAGGTCTCGCAGGTGCCCCTTTCGATGCGCTGCAATGCGTCGCGGACCTGACTAAAGACGCTCCAGTCCGCGGTGGTTTCCTGAAATACACCTTCCTTGCTTTCTGACGAATCGAACCTGTTCTGAACCTCGCCTCCACCCAAGTCGCGCGCCTCCGCCTCGGTTCGCGTCATATCCGCCCAGAGCTCTTTCTCTTTTTCACGCAAGCGTCTTTCTAGTTCACTGATATTCATCGCTTGTCTTTCTCCTCCGCGAGTGGCTTCATCTGGCTGGATGCCCGACCGGGATGACGACGATCACCTCTTCGCCACCGGTGAATTTCACGGCCTCCTTGACGGACGCCGGGTCGATGCCGCCCGTCACCACGGCCCCAAGTCCGAGCGCGACGGCTTCCAAGAGCAGGTTCTCGCTCGCCAGTCCAGCTTCGTAATCGGTCCACATACGATTTTTAGCTCCCGACCCCATCCGCTCATACGCGGCGGCGATCACGAACACTGCCGGGGCGCTTTGGATCTGTGGCTGCTGTGCCGACCCCGCCAGCAACGGTGCACCGGGTTTCGCGGCGACGAGCAGTTCCAGCGAATGCTTTGCCGGCACATAGCGATAGGCTCCGCTGGCTAGACCGTCCACCTTCTGCGCCACTACGACGATTTCGAGCGGATACCGGTGCATTGCGGACGGAGCCGTGCGCTTGCCGTCCGTAGAGGTAACGCCCTGCGCCGCCCACAACAGCTGGCCTAGATCAGCCAAAGCCAGCGTCTGCTGGGTGTAGCCTCGGACAGATCGCCGGGCAGCCAAGGCCGCCTCTACGCTCATGCTGCCCGCCTTCTTTGGACTCGGCAGCGAAATCGTAGCCGGCTCCGCTGGAAAACAGTCCGGAGCCAGGAAAAAGGCCAGAGCCACGGGTATCAAGAATCGGTGGGTCGTACTTCGCATCTTGAAAGAAGTACATGCAATCGGACTTCCGGCGAAAGGCCGGAACGCTCACAGCCGCAATGCGGCTTCTTCCGTAGTAGAGAACTGTGCAACGTTCGGCTGAACCAGCCTCGCGAAGTCCTCGTAGGAAAGCCGAATCAGCTCCTGGTGCGTGCCGGCGTTGAATGCAATCTCCTTGTCTCTTGTGAGGCTTTCGTCGACGAAGACCGGCATCCCGTAAAGCTTCCCGAAGGGCGGCATCGCCCCGGTTTCGCACCCTGGAAAGCGATCCCGGAAGTCCGTCTCG
>DATIRX010000604.1:0-7248 GCA_035469225.1 Bryobacteraceae bacterium | reverse complement strand
TGAGCTGGGCTTGACGCGTGTATCCGCCGCCAGTTCCTCCATCGAGCCCCTGACGCCCGAAGCCGCCGGGGCGCTGCAGCGCTTCCGGGCTCTGGTGATGGCCTTGGAGCCGGCCCGCGTGGTGGTCCGGCCCGGAACCGCGCTGCTGTTTCATGATGACCGGGTGCTCCACGGGCGCGATTCGTTCGCCGGATCTCGCTGGTTGCAGCGGGCTTATTTTACGGATTCCCTGGATACGCTGCGTAAAGCCACCGGATCGGACCCGCGCGCCTTCGCCTTCGATGCCGCCGCCTTGCTCCGCGCCTGACCGCGGAAATACGGATCGCCATTCGGAGCGGCACTCTACAATTTGTGACCTTGTGTTCCAATCGATAACTTCCGGGCTGCCGGCCATCCGGACACCATCCTGGGCGCACCACTTCAACGGCCAGGGCCTTAATGCGGGAGTCGCGCCCTCAGAACTCCGTATAGCCAGGTTCCCGCCAGCGCACTGCCAATGGCGACGATCATCACGGTCACGCCATTGCCTACCAGCGCGAACATTGGTCCCGGACAGGCTCCCGCGAGGGCCCAGCCCAGGCCGAAGATTGTGCCCCCTACCGCGTAGCGAATGCCTCGCCCCATAGTCTTGGGCGGAATCGTGATCGGCTCGCCGGAGAAGGTCTTGACGTTACGCCCCTTGATGTACGCGATCGAAACGCCGGCAACCACAATCGCCGACGCAATAATCTCGTACATGCGCGGAGACTGAAACCGGAACATTTCCTGGATGCGGAACCAGGAAAGCACCTCGGACCGCGTCAGCGTGATCCCGAAACAGACTCCGAGAAGAACATACGCCAGTTGTGCGCCGCCGGCGTGGCTCCGAGGCGGGTGAGTAGCGTTCTCGCGGTGCGTGGGCGCGGTGGACATATCGTTTCAAAAGAGCAGCGGAAGAATAAAGTGGGTCGCCAGCAGGCCGCCCGCGAAGAAGCCCGCCACGGCGATCAAAGAGGGCAGCTGCCGGTCCGCCAGACCGGAGATGGCATGACCCGACGTGCACCCTCCCGCGTAGGCGGCGCCGAAGCCGACCAGAAACCCGCCCAGCACAATTGAAACAAATCCCTTGAGGGTAAGTAGCGCGGACCACGTGAACAGTTCGGCCGGTGCGAGACCGGAGAAATCGTGAATGCCCAGGCTGGTCAGAGCGAGTCTGGTCTGTTCCGAGATCCCGACGGGTTGTGATCCTCCCCATCGCGCAGCCAGGAAGGCGCCCAACCCAGCACCCGCAATGAACAGGAGATTCCACAGGCCGGTTCGCTTCCAGTCGTAACGAAAATGCTCTACGCGGCCCGGCATGAGCGCGGAACACATATGCCGCAGGTTGCTCGAAACGCCGAAGGTCCGGTTGCCGGCCAGCAACAGCGCCGGCACAAACAGGCCGATCACCGGGCCGGCGACGTACCATGGCCACGGGGCAGAAGCGATCGCGGCCATGCTTGACTGCATCACGAAGCGCTTAGTGTACATCGCTGCGCCGGCCAAGTCCAGATGGCACACTGATCACTCACAATCACCTCTCGACCAGTACACTTCTCTCTCCTGTCGGCGATCGGCACTCCCTAGGGGTCATTCTCTACGTTCAGCCGCGCTGTGGTCCCTAGCCCGTTTCTGAACCTCCGGATCCCCCGCAGCGTAGGTATCCCCTGGAAATGACTCGTGCTACCATCCGCTGGTGGTTAAGTTCTGGATGCGCATTTGGAAGTAATCCGCTTCGCCCCCCGCTAGCGACCTTTCGGTGTGCATTGCGAGGCAAGTCCTTGAACACGACGTAAGACGCGTCAGAGCGTGCTGAGTGTAAAGAAGTGTTAAGAAATCGCGCCCGACCGGAACCGTGGTGCGCAAAAACCGTCTCTGGAGGGAAGAGCTATTTGGAGTCCTAATGATGAATCGCCTCATTATTGTGCCCGGAGGGCTGTGCTCGCTCCTGCTCCTTACCATCGCCTCGCCAGGGCAAGCGCCCTCGAGAGTGACGAGCCAACTGAAGAATGAACTCGGCATGGAGTTCGTTCGCATCCCTCCGGGTGAATTCATGATGGGGTGCTCAGAGGGCGACGCCCTGTGCGACGCTGATGAAAATCCGCGACATCGCCTGCAGATTACCAAGGGGTTCGAGATCGGGAAGTTCGAAGTAACTCAGGCCCAATGGATGGCGCTCATGCACGACAACCCAAGCAGCCAGCAGGGAAGTGATCTGCCCGTCGAGACAATCAGCAAGTTGGACGCGCAACAGTTCCTCGCGAAGCTCAATGATCTGCACGATGGGTATCGTTACCGCTTGCCGACCGAGGCCGAGTGGGAGTACGCCGCACGCGCCGGACAGGATCCGGCGGCTACCGGGAAGCTCGACGAGATCGCCTGGTACGCGGCGAATTCAGACGACCAGACGCACCCGGTGGGCATGAAAAAGCCCAACGCATGGGGCATTTTTGACATGTTGGGCAACGTGCGTGAGTGGGTGTCCGATCTGTACTCGGCAACGTATTACAGCCAGAGTCCCGCCAGCGATCCGAGCGGGCCGTCGCCCGAGCAGTACGCCGCCAGCGGTCCGGGACGCGGTGGCCGGGGCGGGCCTGGAGGTCGCGGTGGTCGCGGCCCGGGTGGTCGCGGGCCAACACCGGCTCCCGTTCCACCTGTGCAGCTCCCGCCGGGCGCGACGCCGCAGCAGCAGATCGATGCGTTGCGTCAAGAGGTGGCACAGCTAAGAGATGAAGTCCGGCAGTTGCGCGATCAATTAGGCGGCCCTCCGCCGTTTGGCAATCCCGGACCCGGAGGCGGCGCGCTGCCCCCGGGATGCGGCGGAAATCAGTTTGGCTTCGGCGGGCCGGGAAGGGGTGGACCGCAAGCCCTGGGCAATCCACCTGCGGGACCCGCAGTTTTGGGTGAGGGGGGCCAGTTGATCGACCCGCTCGATGGGCTGCCCACCGGATTGCCGGTCGTCCGGGGCGGCGGTTGGGATCAGTCGGCAAAATTCCAGCGCGTCTCGGCCCGCTACACCTATTACGGCCCAACCTTGCGCGTCAGTGATATCGGACTTCGAGTCGTGAGGGTGCAATGAAACACATGTCGAACTGTATCGCGTTGGTGCTCGCCGCCTCGCTGACTGCGAGCGCTCATCATTCGTTTCAAGCTGAATACGACCAATCCAAGCCGTTGACGCTGGTAGGACGAGTGACCAAGATCGTTGTGGAAAATCCCCATGGCTGGCTCTATCTCGAAACGAAAAGAGCAGACGGGAGAGCGATCGTGTGGCAAATCGAAATGCCGGCTCCGAACGCTCTGAACCGCATCGGCACTGGCAAGGATAATCTCAACGAACTGGTCATGACGGGCGAACAAGTCTCGGTCAGCGCCTATGCCGCCCGCGACGAATCCAAACACGCCTGGGGAAGCAGCCTAAAGCGGCAAGATGGACAAACCGTGATCCGGCTGGGCGAAAACGCCCAGGCTCTCGTTCCGGCCGTACCGAAATAATGGACGGAGCCTCCGGCAGGCCAGGATTTCGTAGGGCCCGAATTTGTCCTAAAACTTGTCCCGGCATTCCGCCGAACAGAAGTAGTACGTCTCCCCGCCCTTGCTCTTCTGCATGGCCGTAGCCGCGGAGACGAACGTCCCGCACACCGGATCCTTCTTGAGCGATTGCGATACCTGCGCTTGCGCCGCGGGTCCCCGAGGTGGTGCCGTGGCCTGCTGAGAAACGCCGGAACAGGCCTTCCCGATGAACTCCAGCACCGATCGCAACAGGCTCAGTAGGATGACCCCGACGATCAGGTAAAGGAGTACCCGCATGACCGCGGACTACTTGCCTTTTTTCGTGTTCGCCGGCTGCTGCTTGCCCTTGGCGGCGCCGGGACGCTCAAAGGTGGTCTGCACGGTGCTGCCCATCGATTCGAGCATCGCCTTGGCGGGTTCAGCATTCGGGCCGTCCGGCTTCAGAGCGAGGTATTTCTGAAACGCGTCCGCGGTTCCAGGCGGGGCACTCATCTTCGCGTCCGCGCCCACCGTGGCCCTGCCAATCAGAACCAAGCCGAGCTGGTAGTACGCATCCGCGTAATTTGGATCCAGCTCAATCGCTTTCTTGAATGCCGTCTCCGCCCCCTCGCTTTGATTGGTGTTGATGTACACGGCGCCCAGGTTGTAGTAATACTTCCCGGCTTGCGGCGGATCCAGCTGTGCGGCCTTGGTCAGCTCCGCCTGCGCCAGATCCATCTTCTTGCCCTTGGCCAGCGCCAGCGCATAGTTGTTGTGATAGTTGGGATCGTCAACCTTGAGCTCGACCGCCTTGGCGTAGGCCGCGATGCCCTTTTCGACATTGGCGTCCTTTTCCGCGCCGGTCTTCGTGTCCGACAGGCTGATATAGGCTTCGGCCAGCTGCGCCCAAACCACGTGCTGGGTAGCGCTCATGGTGCTGGCCTTTTCGAAGTTCTCGATGGCCACCGGGAAATTCTTGGCGTTTTTGGCCTCCATGCCGGCGTTAAAGGCGTCCTGCAGCGCCTTGTCCTTGGCCATCGCCTCTTCTTGCTCTTTCAGTTTCTTTTCGTAGGCCGCGCGTTCCTCTTTGGTCATCGCGGCTTCTTTGGCCGGGCTGGGAGCTGGACCAACCCCGGCGGCCGCCGCGGCGTTGGCTGCGGCGATCTTGGCCAGATCGAATTCGATAGGCGGATTGTCGCCCTGGCGCGTACGAACCCCCGTGACTCCGGCGACCTCTTTGCCGCCTACCAGAACCGTGATGTTGTACATGCCCGTCGGCAGATTGGCATACAGAAAATGCCCGTCTTTGTTGGTCTTGACCTTGAAACTCTGCTTGATGTCGGTGCGGTCGAGCTTGATTTCGGCGTCTTTAAGGGGTTTGCCGTCCATGCCCTTGACATCTCCCTGGATGTTTGAGGTTTGTGCGAATCCGGCCGCGGCGAACAAAACCGCCGGACCGAGAATGGCGAGTGTGCGGGACGAGGTGAACATACGTTGAAAAACCTCCGGTGAAAGTTGGTAAGAGATGCCAAATACAGGATACTACATGGCGCCATACGCAACCAAACTGTAAGAGGAAAAACGCTCTTTGCTCAACGGCTGTCCAGAAGCAGTGCCTGCTGGTGATCCTGATTCGCTCCTGCTACGTCGCCCGTCGCACGCCGGGATTGAGCCCGCGCGAAATAGGCTTGCGGGCCATCCGGCTTGAGGGCGATCACTTCGTCCAGGTCGGCCAGCGCCAGCTTGTGCCGGCCCATTAGCTGATAAGTGGCCGCCCGTTGGAAATAGTTGGACTGGTCCGGCGCCAGTTCTACCGCCCGGTTCAGATCCTCCAAGGCTCGCTCCGGGTTCCCCGTTTGGCGGAGCGCACGGGCACGCAGGCTGAACGCCAGCGCGATCCTGGAATCGCGCTGCAGCGCTTCCCCGCAGTCGGCGATCACGCCCGGATAGTCTTCCTGGTCTAAACGAGCCGTAGCCCGTTCGACGAAGGCCTCGGCGCCCTGGGGCCGCAGCTGGATGACCTTCGAAAAATCCGCCACCGCCAGGTCCAGACGGCCCAAAGCCGCGTTCGCGCGTCCCCGGAACAGATACGCGTCCGCCAGATCGCTCCGCAGTACCAGAGCATGAGTCAGGGAGAGGACCGCCTCCGGATAACGTGTGGCCCTGAGGAACCGCTTACCCTCCTCCAGGGATCGCTGCGCTTCCAATGGATCCACGGAGCGCCAGTACGTCCAGATCCCCAGAAGCATCACCAGCATTCCTGCACCGATCCAGGTGAACATCACCCGGCGCTTCCGCCGGGCAAAGTCTTCGGCGGAAACCGGCACCGGAGGCCGTTGTGTGTCCGCATGCCTGCCCGTAACAGACTGGCCGTCCGGCGGATCTCCAGGTAGAGACATCATCGATTTATGATATTGCCACGAATGGGCGGAGGAAAGTACTACTGGTTCTAGAACAAAACGAGTAGGTCCTAGTACCGAGGCTCCGCCTGTAAGTCGCTAATGAGTATTGACTTAGCAACATCGGGATGTTAGCCTGAAGCGTACCTGAAGGAAAGTCGGAAGGCAGGCCACAGAGCCTGGCGGATAAGATGAAGAACCGACACGAGATATTACGGAGGAGGCTAGGCGTGACACTGCGGGTAGTGATGTTCGCGGTGTCGGCGTTCCTGCTCAGCAGTCCCGCCTGGGCGAGCACCAGCTCTTGCCCGGATCAAAACAATTCTACGGACGGGTGCTCCACCACCAACAGCCAATTCATTAACGTTTTCACGCCAGTCGGAGCGATGCTGAGTTTTGAATTCAACACCAGCGCCAGTCATGGCAGTGGCCCGTTCGGAACGGTCTTATTGACTCAGCTGAGTGACACTCAGGTAGGGGTCACCGTCACTCTGAACAACACTCTCTTTCCCGGTATCGGGTTTGTGAACGCTTCCGGTAAAGAAGCCCTGGATTTCAACCTGAACCTTCCAGGCACCCCCGGCCTTACCGTCACCAACCTGACCCCTGGATTCTCGTTTCCGGGAGTCCAGCTGGACGCACCGCCGTATGGAACTTTCATGTACGGCGTCCACTGCGATGTGTGCGGCAATGGCGGCAGTAATCCCCATCCCGGCCCTCTGGTTTTCGATGTAAGTCTAACGGGCGGCGGCAACCTTTCCATTTTGAACTTCAACGCAAATTCCGCCGGGGCGTTCTTCGCAACCGACATTTTCGCCAATGGCGCTACTTTCGACGTCGCCGCGGAGCTGCCTGAGCCAGGGACCTTCTGGCTGATGGGCGGCGCTTTGGCGCTCCTGGGCCTGTTCGCCCTGCGCAGGAACAAAGCAGTCGCTTAGACCCTTCCTTTCCCGCCTAATTTTCCCCTGAGCAGCATAAAGCTGCATCCCGGCCAGCCCTGCCGACGTCCAAAGTGATATAGAATATGGGCAAAGCGTCGTGCTAAGGGGATTGCCACTATTATTGTTCACGTTGGCCCTTTGGGCCAAGACACCGGAGTGGGACCGCGCCCGCGAGCTCTACCAGCGCACCGATTATCTCGAGTCGCTCGCGGTGCTGGATCGGATTCCCAACCCAGGCGTGGACGAATTCCAGCTCATGGGGCAGTGTCACCTCATGCAGGGCGATTACAAGAAGGCCACGGAGTCCTTCGAAGAGGCCTTGGCGCTGGCGCCCCGAAACGCCGAGCTCCACCGCCTGCTGGGTAACGTGTACGGTCGCCGGGCCGAGACCGCCAGCG
>DATIRX010000603.1:0-15347 GCA_035469225.1 Bryobacteraceae bacterium | reverse complement strand
AGCAAGACCAAGCTGGTGTTCCCGCGGACCGAAGTGGTCGGCATGGCCCGCAAAGAAGTCGGGGAAGCAAGGAAAGATGCGCAGAACCTCCGTGGTTAGAACATGGAAAGCTAGCCTTCTGATCGCCGTGGCCACCGCGCTGTGCCTGGCGCAAACGGCTACGGAATACGAGAGTCCGGAAGTCAATCACATCGCGGGGAAGCTCAATTGCAGCTGCGGCTGCAAGCTGCGCATGGATTGCGTCATGCCGCCCACGGGAATATGCCCGGTCTGCAAGGCCGCCAAGATCCGCATCGCCAATATGCGCGCGGACGGAAAGTCCGAAGGCCAAATCCTGGATCAGTTCGTAGCGGAAAACGGCGCCGGAGTTCTGGCCGTATCGCCCGGCAAGTTTGGCACGTCAGCTCCCTACATCGCCCTGCTGATGGGCCTGGGGCTGGTCTTTATCGTCATCCGCCGGTATCGCCATCTGCGGCCCGCGCCCCGAGTCGCCTCCGGAGACGATGCTGCGGTCGCGCGCTATCATGATCAGATCGAAAAGGATCTGGCCAAACTGGAATAAGAGCGCCGGGCTCCTCTCATCATGCTGATCGCCGCAGCCGTGCTGCTGATTGTAGTGACGGTTTTCTTCACTTTCTCCGTGCGCGCCAAGGATATGCCGGCGCCCGAGCCGGTCTCGCCCACGCGCCACCTGGACGAGCGCCGCGCCGCCATCTATGAGAATCTCCGCGACCTGCAATTCGAATATCGCGTGGGAAAACTCTCCGATGCCGACTATCAGCAAACCAAAGTGGGCTTTCAAAAGGAACTGGCCGGCGTGCTGGGGGAGATCGAACGGGTGAAATCGGGAGCGCCCGCAGCGGAACCGGCGAAACCAGCGGTTACGCCGGGAACCGTGTGCCCGCATTGCAACGCTACGTTCCCCAAGCCCTTGAAGTTCTGCGGCGAATGCGGAAAGGAAATGTCAGGAGTAGCGTCATGAGATTCCTTTTCGTATTGTGTCTCCTGACTCCTGCCTCCTGTCTCCTTGGCGCGATCGAGGGCACCGTCATCAACGGCTCCACCGGCCAGCCGCAGCCTTCGGTCACGGTTTCCCTGGTCCAGCCCGGCCAGAACGGGATGCAGGCCATCGCCACTGCCGTCTCCGATGCGAGCGGCAAGTTCAGCATCGATCACGAGCTTCCGCCTCCGCCCGCGCTGCTGCAAGCCGACTATAAGGGCGTCACCTATACCCAGGTGCAGCCGCCCGGCCGCCCCGCCACCGGCATCCGGTTCCAGATTTACGAATCCGCCTCGAAGGCTCCCGAGGCGATGCAGATGGCGCATCTCATCATGATCGAGCCCAGCGCGAATGCCCTCGAAGTCAGCGAGACGTTTCTGATCCGCAACGAATCCAACACCACGTTTCAGGATTCCACCAACGGGACAGCGCAGTTTTATCCGCCCGCGGGCGCCGGCGAAAAAGTTCAGGTGAGCGTGACGCCGCCCACTCAGATGACCATTAACCGGCAGGCCGTCAAGGCAACCAAGCCCGGAGAATTCAAGATCGATTATCCGGTGCGCCCGGGCGAGACGCGCTATGACATGCACTACACCTTGCCGGTTTCCGATTCCTTCTCTTTGAAGGTGGTCGAGGGCAAACGTCCCACCACCATCGTGACTCCCCTGACCGTCAAGCTCGCCGGCGAAGGCATCAAGGAAATGGGCGTCGAGGAGCAGGTGCAGGCCCGCATCTATCAGGTCACCGGGCCTTCGTTCAACGTCAAGATCGAAGGAACCGGATCCATCCGCGAGCGCCAGGGCAACTCTCCCGACGAAGACCCGGGCCAGCCGAAAACCACCGAGATCATGGCCAAGGTTTATGACCGGATGTACTGGATCCTGGGACTGACGTTCGGAATCATGGCGCTGGGCGGCACACTGCTTTTCCGCAAGGGCCCAGCGTGATTGCAAAAGCATGAACGCGCTGGAAATAGACGGCGTCTGGAAATATTACGGCGATTTTCCGGCCCTCCGTGACGTGGCCCTGGGCATCGCACCCGGATCTGCTTTGGCGCTGCTGGGCCGCAATGGAGCCGGCAAGACCACGCTGCTGCGGATCATCGCCGGACTCTCGCGTCCGTCGCGCGGGACGATCAGGACGCAAGGAAGCATCGGCATCCTGGGACATGGCATCGGCGTTTACGATGAACTTTCGGCGGTGGAGAACCTGACGCTGTTCGGCCGTCTCCACGGCCTGCCCGATCCCCGCAAGCGTGCCGAGGAAATGCTGGTGCGGGTGGGTCTCGGCCGCGTGCGCGACGGCCTGGCCCGCGAGTTTTCGCGCGGCATGCGCCAGCGCCTGGCCGTCGGCCGGGCGTTTCTGCACGATCCCGAAGTCCTGCTGCTCGACGAGCCCTTCACCGCTCTCGACGATCGCGCGATTGCGGTGCTCCAGTCCATGATCCAGGAGATGCGCGATAAGGGCCGGACCATCGTCATGTCCACACATCAGCTGCGCGAGGCTCTGGAGCTGGCATCGCACGTTGCCTTGCTGCAGCGCGGCCAGATTGTGCACGCAGGCGAGCGCACCCAGCAGATGTTGGACGACACAGGCTGGTTGTACCGGACCTATGGCGATAATTAGACGGGCGAGGCATGCCTCGCCCCTACAGTCTTGTAGGGGTCGGGCATGCCCGACCCAACCCTCACGATAATGTTCCTCCGCCAGGTTTGGACCATCGCCGCCAAGGACCTGCACTCCGAGCTGCGCACCAAGGAGGCCTGGAACGCGTCCATCGCGTTCACCATCGTCATCCTGCTCCTGTTCAGCTTCGCGTTCGACCCCTCCTCCGAGCAGATCCGCGAATTTTCCGGCGGCCTGCTGTGGATGACCTACGCCTTCGCCGGCGCGCTGGTATTGAATCGCAGCTTCGCACGCGAGCTGCAGAACGATTGTCTGGACGCCCTGATCGCCTCTCCGGTCTCCTCCGCCGCCTTGTTCACCGGAAAGGCGTTCGCGAACTTCGCCCTGCTGTTCGCCGTGGAAGCGGTCAGCCTGCCGGTCTTCGTGCTTTTCTATAACGTGCCGCTGGGGCCTGCGCAGTTCGGGCCGATGCTGCTGGTGATGGTGCTGGGGACCTGGGCGCTCACGGTCATCGGAACGCTGTTCAGCGCGCTTACCGTGAACCTCAGACTGCGGGAACTGATGCTGCCGACACTCGTCTATCCCATGATGATTCCGGCGCTGATCTCGGCCATGACCATCACCACGAACGTGCTGGCCAGTAATCCCGCCGGGTTTGGATTACGTTTTCTGGTGGGCTTCGATATCATCTTTACGATGCTGGCTCTGGTTTTTGTGGACACCGTTCTAGTAGGATGAACATGCATGCGCGAAAAGATCATTATCGGACTGGCGGCTTTTTCCGGGGCGCTTCTGGCCTGGAACATGAACACCATTTTCACGGCGCTTCCCGATGAGCTGAACCAGGGCGCCATCTACCGGATCATTTATTTCCACGTTCCGGCCAACATCCTGGGCATGCTCGGATTCGGGCTGGGGATGCTGCTGAGCATCGGCTACCTGGTCACCAAGGACCTGCGCTACGATGCACTGGCCGCCAGCGTCACCGAAGTCTCTCTGGTTTTCGCCTCCATCGGACTGGCCACCGGCAGCATTTGGGCGCGGATCATCTGGGGAGTCTGGTGGGCCTGGGATTATCGCCTGACCTCGTGGCTGGTGTGCTGGCTCATTTTCGGCGGATACCTGATGCTGCGGCGCGCCATCGACGAACCCAATCAGCGCGCGCGTTTCGCCGCCGTCATCAGCGTTCTGGGCAGCGTGAACGCCTACATTTCCTACATGTCCATCAAGTGGTGGACCACGCAGCACCCCCAGCCGGTGCTGACCATCCGCGATGGCGGCGGAATGGCGCCCGGCATGGAAGCTCCCATTTATTGGAATCTGCTGGCCCTGGCGTGCTTCTCGGCGATCCTGGTGATGGTGCGGACCCGCCAGGAAGCCATCGCCAACGAAATCGATACCCTTCGCAGAATGGCGCACGCACAGTGAATAGAAACGTTCAGTATATGCTCCTCGGCCTCGGGGCCGCGTGGCTGATCATGTTCATCTACGTCGTGCTGATCACGTTGCGCGAGCGCAAGCTGCGCAAGGAGCTCGACCGCGTCCGCCGTATGGTGGAGACTCCCGACAAGTAGCTACACTGGGGCTTATGAAAGCCTCCGTCGTCTTCTTCCTCCTTGTTTTCTCGGCGGCCGCAGAAGTCCGTACGCTCACCTTGCGCGAGGCCCTGGACGTCGCCGTCAAGCAGAATCCCGACCTGATTCTCGCCCGCCTCGATCAGCAGCGGGCCCGCGCTCAGGTCACCATCGCCAAGGACGCTTTCGTTCCCAAAGTGTTCGCCGGAAGCGGGGCAGCCTATACCAACGGATTCCCCATGAGCATCGACGGCAACGCGCCCGCCGTGCTGCAGGCGAAAACCCAGATGGCGATTTTCGACCGGCCCCAAAGCTATCGTGCGGCCCAGGCGAACGAAGCCGTCCGCGGCATGGAATTCGACATCGGAATGAGGCAGGAGGAAGCCGTATACCGCGTCGCGTCCCTGTTCTTCGACGCCGATCAGGCCGCGCGCAGCCTGGCCGCGGTGGAGCGCCAGATGGAGAGTCTGGTGCGCGTTCGCGATCTGACCGGCATCCGCGTTTCGGAGGGCCGCGAGCTTTCCATCGAATCCAGCCGGGCCAATCTCAAGCTGCTTCAGGCGCAGCAGCGCCAGGCCGAGTTGAACGATAGCGTCGCGGATGCGGAAACCGCGCTGGCGCAGGTGCTCGGATTCAGTCCGGGCGACCGCGTGCATCCGGCACAGGAGGACGAGCGCAGGCCCGCGACGCTCGACTCCGAAGAGCGCGCCATCCAGCAGGCGCTGGATAGCAGCCAGGAAATCCGGCGCCTGGAATCCAACCTGCAAGCCAAAAATCTCGAGATCAAGAGCGCTAAAGCCGAGCGTCTTCCCAAAGCTAACCTGATCGCCCAGTACGCGCTGCTATCGCGCTTCAACAACTACGACAAATTCTTCCCGCGGTTCCAGCGCAACAACTTGGAGCTGGGCGTCTCCTTCGAAATCCCGGTCCTGATCGGGCGCTCCGCCTCCGCCGCCACCGTCCAGGCGCAGGTGGACATCGACAAGATCCGCACCGAGATCGGCCGCACCCGCAGCCGCATCACGGCCGACCTCCAGCATGCCTACCGCGACGTTCGCCGCGCGGAATCGGCGCAAAAACTCGCGCGGGCCGATCTCGACCTGGCGCGCGACCAGCTGACGCTCGATCTTACGCGCTACGACGAAGGCCAGGTGACCATGGCGCAAGTGGAGGCCGCGCGCGCCGCCGAGCAGGAAAAATGGATCGCGTATTATGACACGCAGCACGCGCTCGAAGTCGCCCGGCTCACGATTCTGAAGCAGACCGGGACGTTGCTGGCCTTTCTGCAGCGCTAGAAACTCCCGCGCCGGCGAAGGTGGCCATCTCGGCGTACAGGCGCACCGCGGATTCCACCAGGCTGATGCCGATGGCCGCGCCCGTTCCTTCGCCCAGGCGCATGTCCAGATCGAGCAGCGGACAAGCTCCCAGCGCCTGGAGCATGTTCCGATGCCCGCGTTCGGCCGAGCGGTGCGAGTACACCACGCAGTCCAGCGCCGCGGGCTCGATCGCGCGAACAACTAGAGCAGCGGAACAGGAAATGAATCCGTCCAACACAACCACGCGGCGTTTTTGAGCTGCACCCAGGATCAAGCCCGCGATGGCCGCAATCTCGCGGCCTCCGAGTGCCGCCAGCACTCCCAGTGGGTCCTTGGGATCGGGGCGATGCAGCGCCAGCGCCCTGCGAATGACGTCCGCCTTTCGAACCACACCCGCATCATCGAGCCCGGTGCCCCGCCCTGCGGCATCCACCGGGTCGATTCCGGTAAACGCGCACAGCAAAGCCGCCGCCGAGGTCGAATTGCCGATCCCCATCTCGCCGGCACCCAGCAGATCGCCGTCCTCCGCATGCGCGAACCCCGCATCAACGGCCATTTGGGCCTCCACTCTGGTCATCGCGGCGTCGCGCGCGAAATTGCGCGTCGGTTTGCCGACGCCCATATCGATGATCACCGGGTCGATCCCATACTGGCGGCACAACACCGTGATGGCAGCGCCCCCGGCGCGAAAGTTCGCCACCATCTGCCGCGTCACCTCCGGCGGAAAAGGACTGACGCGTTCTTCCACGGCAACACCGTGATCGGCGCAGAACAGGAGCATCGCTTTGCGGCCGACGCCTGGCATATCGGTCCCCTGGATCAGGCCCACCTGCAGCGCCAGTTCTTCCAGCCGGCCCAGACTACCCTGCGGCTTGGTGAGCGAATCGAGCCGCCGGCGAATGCGCGCCTCCAGCTCTGTTACCATCGGCAACTCCCGCACGTGAACATCACCAGTACCAGGATTTCGAGCACCTGCTCGGTGAATCCGAGGCAATCGCCGTTGATTCCGCCCAGACGCCGGTAGAACCAGCCGCGCGCCGCTTGTACGATCAGCACCGAGCCTGCGATCATGATCAGCCCCGGGCGCCATCCGCAAACCAGCGCGGCTGCGGCCCCTTGCGCGATGGCCGCCACAGCCGCCGGCGTGCTCAGCGTCGAAGCCAGCGCGAATCCCAGCCCCGGACCCGTCCCCGATTCCACGGGACGCGAGCACCACGCCATCGCCACCATGGCGGCTCGGGGAACCGCCTGCGACGCAATCAGCACCTCCACCACGCGCGGCGTTGCCAGATACTCCAAAGCCTGCCAGCGGGCCAGAACACTGAGAAGAATCGCCACCGCACCGAACGTGCCGATGCGGCTGTCTTTGAGAATCGCCAGGATGCGCTCCCGGGAACGCCCGGCACGAACCGCGTCGGCGACGTCGGCCAGGCCGTCTTCGTGCAGGACGCCCGAGATCACGGTCCAGAATGCGACCGTCGCGAGCGCGGCGATGGAAACCGGAAATGCGGCGTGCGCCAGCAGGTATACGCCGGCGCCGGCCGCGCCGATCCCCGCGCCGACCAGCGGGAAGAATGCTGCGGCCCGGCCCGGCGGAACATCGCCTCCGCGCACCGGAACGATCGTCAGAAATCGAATCGCCGCGCGAAGTCCCATTTATTTCACACGCAACGGCTGCCCGAATACCATCCAGTACACTTCGTCGGCGGCCTCCGCGAAGCGCTGGTTCACAAAACCGGCCCGATCCCGGAACTCGCGTGCCAGCGCGTTGTCCGGAACGATTCCGCACCCGACTTCGTTGGTGACGAAGATCACCTCCCCGGTGTGCTCTTGCGCCGCCGAGATGGCGTCTTCCACGTCGCCCGCCCCATTCGAAAGCCACAGCGTCAGGCAATCCACGACAATGGCGTCGCCTTGAACCGATCGTATGGCTCGCGCCAATTCCAACGGTTCCTCGATGGTCTGGAATTCCTCGCCGCGATCAGCACGGTGTTTTGTAATGCGTCCAGCCATCTCCTCATCCAGCGACTCGGCCGTCGCGATGAAAACCAGACGCCCGCCGCGCTTCCGCGCCCGATCCAGCGCCCAGCGGCTCTTCCCGCTGCGGCTCCCTCCGCCCACCAGCACTACAGCCATAAACTTCTTCGCTTGGACTTCAGCAGCCACAGGAAGAACGGGCCTCCGCACAGCGCCGTCAGGACGCCCACCGGAATCTCCGTCGGAGCGATCACGGTGCGCGAGAGCGTATCGGACACAATCAGGAACGCTCCGCCCAGCAGGAACGCGCACGGCAGCAGTACGCGATGATCCGCGCCCAGCTTCAGCCGCAGCGCATGCGGCACAATCAGCCCCACGAAACCGATCGGACCGGTGAGAGAAGTCACCAGGCCTGTAAGCACCGAGCCCGCGATATAGCCCATGGCCGTCAGCCGGACCGTGGATACGCCGCGCGAGGCCGCCCAGTCGTCGCCCACGGCCAGCAGGTTCCACTGCGGCGCCCATAACATCACCAGCGCGCTGATACCCACCACCACGCCTGCCAGCCACGCCAGCGTCGAATACTCTACGGACTCCAGGCCTCCCATCAGCCAGCGTGAAATGGCGAAGGATTGCGAAAAGCTGGCCAGGTTATGCAGGAATAGAATCACCGCGAAAGCCATGCTGTTCATGGTGACGCCGGTGAGGAGCAGGGTGAAGGAAGACAGCCTGCGTCCCTCGACCGCCATTCCCAGCACCATCAGCAGCACGAGCGCCGCGCCTGCCAGCGAGGCCAGGCCCGTGGCTCGAAACCCCAGGCAGATCGCGATCACCGCACCCACCGATGCGCCGCTCGACACGCCCAAGGTGTACGGCTCCGCCAGCGGATCGCGCAGCATGCACTGAAACAGGACGCCGGTGACCGACAGTGCCGATCCCGCCAGCAGCGCCAGAATCACCCGCGGCAGGCGCGCGTAGAAGAAAATTTCGTGATCCGGCGATACGCCTGCGAACGCGCGCCCCAGCTCGATGTGTGAACTCCCCGCGAGCGGAGCAAGGACGGCGACAACCACCAGCACCAGCGCCGACAGGAGAACGCTTTTCTTCATGCGCTAGCCTTCATACGTCATCCATCTTCCATGCAGCGTCGCCTGCACGCCGAACACTTGTGCGATCAACCCGGGATTCAGCACGTCCTGGGGTGCGCCATCCCCGGAAATGCGTCCCTCCGCCAGAACCATCACGCGATCGGAAAACTGCAAAGCGATGTTTAGATCGTGGGTCACCGCCACCACCAGCAGCGATTTTGCGAGCTCGCCCAGCAGCCGGTAGAGAGCCAGCTGATGCCGCAGATCCAAATGGGTCGCGGGTTCATCCAGCAGCAACGCCCGCGGCCGCTGTGTCAGCGCGGACGCCAGAATCACGCGCTGCCGTTCGCCGCCGGAGAGGGATCGAAAGTCGCGCGCGCGAAACGTCAGCGTGTCGGTGATGGTCATGGCCTCTTCGGCGGCCGCGCGGTCTTCCGTCGTCTGGAACCACCCGCTGGCGTAGGGCGTCCGTCCCATCAACACGACTTCTTCGGCGGTGAAGGGAAATTCCAGGCGGACGCTTTGCGGCAGGAAGGCTACGTGGCGGGCAAAGTCGCGCCGGGGCCATTGGCGCACTTCTTTGCCATCGTACTGGCACGATCCGCGATACGGCGAACGCAATCCTGCCAGGATTCCGAGCAGCGTGGACTTCCCCGCGCCGTTGGGACCCGCGATCGTGATCAGCCCGTTCTGCGGCAGCTCAAAACTGGCATCGTGCAGCCCGTAGGCAAATCCCAACTGCCTCGCGACGAAACTCATCTGCCATCCGGGTGCAGCATTTCGAAGAACGCCTTGGCCGCTTCCACCACCCGCGGACCCGGCACCACGTAGACGTCCGAAGCCACGGCGTACACGCGATGCTGCTTGACCGCGGCCACCGAACTCAGGCGCTCCCACAGACTGGTGACCTCGCGCTTGTGCTCCGCCGTCACGCCGACCGTATCCGCCATGTCACCCATGTCGACGATCACGTCCGGATTTCGCGACAGCACTTCTTCGAGCGACACCGCGGGGTATGACGCCACGGCATCGCGAAATACGTTTTCGCCGCCGGCCAGCGCGATGATCTCGTTCAGATACGAGGCCTGCCCCACCACAATCAGCCCATCCAGCCGATTGGGGGTGCGCCCCACCACGAACATCATCCGCGTGCGCTTGAGCGGAGCCGCCCGGGCGCGAACCGTTTCCAACTGTCCGCGCACTGTCGAAGTCAGCTTGGCAGCCTGTTCCACCGTTCCCGTCGCCTGGCCCACGATCCGAAAAGAATCGTAGAGCTTGGCGATACCTTCCTGATCGATCTCCAGCACCTTCAGCCGCAGCGTTCCCAGCCGCTCGGCGAGCTTCACCGGATTGGTCGGAATCATCACCAGATCCGGGCGCAAGGATGCGATCACCTCCAGATTGGGATTCGCGTAGTCGCCGATTTTCTGCTTTCGAAGCACCTCGGGCGGATAGCGGCTGAAGCGATCGACCCCCACGATGCGGTCGCCCAGCCCCAGCGCGTACAGCAGTTCGGTGATGCTGGGCGCGGTCGAGACAATCCTCTGGGGCGGCCGCTGCCCGGGCGCCAGCGCAGCCGCTGCCAGCCAGAGAACGATCGATCGCCGCATCACCATGTGAGTTTTATACCGCCGATCGCGTTCCGCGAGAGTGCGGAGTAGCCCAGCACTTCCTGGTATCGCTCATTGAGAGCGTTATCGACGCGCACATGCAATTCCACATTACGCGAGAGCCGGTAGGATCCGTTGACGAACACGTTCTCGTAGCCCTGGTTGCGATTGATGGCGAAGAAGACGAAATCATCTTCCTGTCGTTCCCCGACAAACCGGGCGCCTGCCATCAGCGACCAACGCCGCGGCGCGAGCTCCAGCGCGACGGAACCCGAGTTCCGGGGCCGCCGCACCATTTCCGCGTTGGGGGAATTATTCGTAACGTTCCGCGTGTAGAGTTTCGTATAGTTTGCCCGCGCACTGACGAACCGCCAGACTTTTGCCGATCCTGAAAGCTCCACCCCGCGCGCCCAGCTTCGGTTGATGTTTTCCCAGGTAGCGGGATTCTTCGAAAAGTCGAACTCGATCCGGTCGGTGAAGCGGTTGCGGAAATAGGAAATCTCGGTCCGCGCTCTCTTTCCGAACCATTCCCGCGACAATCCCGCCTCGAACGTGTCTGTCTTTTCCGGCCGCAGCGCCGGATTCCCTGCGTAGAAAGACTCCCGCGCGAAGTTTTCGATCAGCGCCGGCTCTTTGATTCCGCGAGCCAGGCTCAGCCGGAAGAACATCTCGGCCGGCAGCCGGAACGTCACCGCCCCTCGCGGAGTGAACTTGTTGCCAAACGTGCTGCTATGCTCCAGGCGCACCCCGCCGGTCACAAAGATGCGCGAAGTCAGCGCGTACTGTTCGTGGGCGTAGACTCCGTTGTTATCGCGGGCCACGTCGGCGGCCGAAATCAGCCCGGCGTGCCGTTCGTAGTCATAGCCGAACACCAGCGCGCCTTTGGCCTGGGAAAGAGTGCCCTGGTATCCGGCACTCATGCGGTCCGTGAAGGTGAATCCGGAAGAGGGAAACACGTCGCCGTATCCCGGGACGGAGCCCGCCGCGCCCGGCGACGCGAGGCCGGCGAAATAGGTTTTCGGACCACTCACCTTCACCAGGGCCGAGACATCATAAAACTCGTCCACGTTGTCCGAAAACGTATCGCGATAGCGGTGGTAGCCAAACAGAACACGCTGCGAGAATCGCGAACTCCGGCGGTCGTCCAGCCGCACACTCACGACCGCGTCACGATCCTTCTGCGTGGCATCGAAATTCGTCAGCCCGTAGGCCACCTGTCCGGGAGTGCCGGTGTAGGAATCGAAGGTCCGATACACCACCCGCAGCTGCGTCGCATCGCTGAACCGGAATCCCACGTTGGCGGTGCCGCTGGTGATGCGGAACGCATCGTTCGGAAATTCGCCGGTGGTCCGGAACTGGTCGGAGGTGAAAGCGTAGTCCAGGCGGTCGAACAAACCGCCATTCAACCCTGCGGTCCAGTGGTCCGTGGAAAATGAGCCGCGCTCGTATGCCAGCGACCCGTGCGGCCGTCGCGCCTCCGGATCGCCGCGCTCGGTGAACATCTGGATGACGGCGCTGGACGCCTCGGCTCCGAACAAGACGCTCTCCGGCCCGCGGATCACTTCCATCCGCTCCAGCCCTGGCGACGTCAGGTGCGCGAAGTCGAGCCCTCCGCCGGGCTCGGTCACGGGAACGCCATCCAGGAGCACCAGGGCCGAATCGGATTCGCCTCCGCGCGTGAACACCGACGTCAGCCCGCCGTTGCGGCCGGTCTGGACCACGCTCAGTCCCGGGACGCCGCGCAGCAGATTCTGCACGAAGGTCCCGCGGGCAGGTTCGAAATCTTTCGCCGTGAAAACATCGGTCGCAACGCCGGATTCTTCTACCGCCAGAGGCGCACGCGTGGCGGTAACCACGACGCGATCGCTGGTTTTGCACGTGCGCGGGAAATCGGAGACTTCGCGCGTGTCACTGGTCTTGGTTTCCGAGCCGCAGGCGACGGGCGCGCCTTCGGCCGGACGCCCGTTGGGATCAGACCCTGCTCCCGGGACTTGGAAAAACAGCAAATAAAGAAAAAGAGTGATGGTCATGAGACGTTCCCCCTCGAAACGTTCTACAAGCGATTGGAACGTCGAAGAACCGGTCTCCTGACTTACGGCTGGGTATATTTTACGACTCGTCTTCCCGCTTGCGCAGTGACGAAATCATTACCCGTACTACATGCCGATTACAGTTGCGGGGCAGTGGCGGATTTTCACCGCCTTCCCGTACATTCCTCGAACGCGTTTTACTACGCTGCCAGCTTAACCCGGCTGGGCGGCCAAGTCAAATCCAGGCATCCGGTACAATGGAGGTAATGCATCGCACGGCTGTGCTTTTAATCGCCGTCGCGCTTCCCAGTTCGTGGGCGGCGACCGCCGAAGATCCCAGGATTCTTCCCAATTTCCAGATCGTCAACGATAACGTTCTGCGGGGGGGCCAGCCGAGCGACGAAGGTATCACCGTTCTGGCCAAGCGCGGCGTCAAAACAATCGTCGATCTGCGCCTGGCCGATGAACACTCCATTCCCCACGAAAAACAGCTGGTCGAGTCGAATGGAATGCACTTCGTAAGCGTGCCCATGAAGGGTTTGTCGGCGCCGACCGAAGAGCAGCTCACCAGCGTCCTGCGCATTCTGAACGACAGCAAGCAGTGGCCGGTGTTCGTGCACTGCCGGCGCGGCGCGGACCGCACAGGAACCATCGTGGCGTGCTATCGAATCAGCCACGACAGCTGGAACAACCAAAAGGCGATGGCCGAGGCCAAGGCCTATGGCATCAGCATCTTCGAGCGGGCCATGCGAAGCTACATCGAGCATTTCAAGCCCTCCTTCACGCTCTCGGGCGTTCCTGAGCCCTAAGTAGCGGCTTTTCATTGAGATAACCTCGCTCTGCGGCGGAGGACCCCCTCCGATTCCAGGTATTTATCGTATATTACTGATTCATAAGGAGTTGCCTGGAATCCCGTTCAACGCTGCCAGGGACCCGTCCAATGCAGGAGAAAGCATTTCACTTCATTCATGTAGTGACTTAGGTGAGCGGCAACCTATACTGTAACTTCGCATCAAACAAGGTTTTACCCTAGGAGCGTCCCACTTTGACCAAGCCGATCAAGCATGTGGAAAAAGTTATCGCCGTGGCGGCCAACGCCGCCTGGCATGTTTACGACAAGCTGAACGCCATCAACCGCAACCCGGGGTTCGTCCCCAAGTGGTCTGACAAACCTCTTCTCAAGAGCTGGGAAAAGCAGAAGCCCAAGCTGGGCTGGCCGCGCGAAACCGATTCGCTGTGTCCCAAGTGCATTCCCGACATCCGCCAGCAGATTCTGGACGGCAAGATCCCGGTGGAGATTCTGCGCAACGAGAAGGTGGGCGAGATCAAGGCCAACATCATCGAGAAAGACGGCAAGATCGTGATGGTCAAAGAGTGCCCGATCCACGGACACTTCGAAGACCTGATGTCGATCGATCCGGCGTTCTCCAAGCACCTGGAAGACGTCTTCCCGGGCCGCGACATTCGCGCGCACAACGACGAGAAGCTGCACGACCACGGCACCAGCACCATCACTCACGGCCGCGGCAGCGTGCTCACCATCGATCTGACGAATCGCTGCAACATGATGTGCGATCCGTGTTTCATGGACGCCAACCAGGTGGGCTACGTACACGAACTGAGCTGGGAAGAAATCAAGACCCTGCTGGACAACGCCATCTCGATCAAGCCGCGCCGCCAGCTTTCGGTGCAGTTTTCCGGCGGCGAGCCGACGCTCTCCCCGTACTTCCTGGACGCCGTGCGGTATTGCCGCAAGATCGGCTACCAGAGCGTGCAGGCCGCGACCAACGGCATCGAGTTCGCCAAGCGTCCGGACTTCGCCAAGCAGGCGGCGGAAGCGGGTCTGCGGTACGCGTATCTGCAGTTCGACGGCATCGGCAACGAAGCCAATTCGCACCGCGCGGTCGGCAACCTGTTCGACGTGAAGCTGCGCGCCATCGAGAATCTGTACAGCGCCGGCGTGGACATCGTCCCGGTGATCACGCTGATCAACGGCATCAACAATGAGCAGGTGGGCGCGGTGGTTCGCTTCGCGCTGGACAATCCCAAGAAGATTCCGTTTTTGAGCTTCCAGCCGGTGTCCTTCACCGGCCGCGACGAAGCCGTGACGGACGAACGCCGGCAGGCCCAGCGCTATACGCTGTCGCACCTGGCGCACGACGTGAAGGCGCAGACCGGCCTGGGCGAACCGACCCGCGACTGGTTCCCGATCTCCTTCATGAGCACCTTCTCCGATTTCGCGGATCTGGTCCACGGGCCGAACGCGGATTGGGGCCAGCTCTCCTGCGGCTGTCATCCCAACTGCGGCATCGGCATGGCGGTGATGTGCGACAAGGAAACCAAGGAATACCGTCCGGTGACTGCGTTCCTGAACGCAGACCGCCTGGCCAAGGACGTGGCGCGGATCAACGACGCCGCCCGCAGCAAGAGAATGTCGGTGCTGGGCGTATCCCTGGCCCTGCTGCGCAACTACAATCCCTACGAAGCGCCCACGCACTTCCGCTTGAGCGATCTGATCCAGAAGTTCGACAAGTGCTTCGGGATGACCAACAAGAAGTACGGCAAAGTCACGGGCGACCGCACCATGGAAGACATCCAGAAGCGGCGCGCGGACCGCTGGAACTTCCTGTTCGTGGCCGGCATGTGGTTCCAGGATCTGTTCAACTACGATTTCCGCCGCACCGAACAGTGCATCATTCCTTACGCCACGCAGGAAGGCGAGATCAGCTTCTGCGCGTATAACACCGGCGTGGGCTGGAGAAACATCGTTGAGAAGATGCACATGACCGCGACGCTCACCAAGTGGTACGAAGAGCACGGGCGGCATGAGATCATCGCGGGCGGCAAGCCGGTGAACCTGCCGAGCAAGGACCATACGCTGGTTCTGCGCGCTGACGATGTGAATCACGGGTTGCAGCATGACCTCGACAAGCTGGGCATCGCCAAGACGGCGCGCGAGGAGAAGAAGCGCGCTCGCGACCAAAAGGCCAAGGACGCCGAGATGATGAAGATGTATCGCGAGCACGTGCTCGGCGAGAAGCCGCAGCCGAACATTGTTCCGCTGACTGCGATCGCTCCGGTGGCGAAGCCGGCCGCGCAGGAAGAAGTCGGGTCGTTTGGCGACTA
>DATIRX010000602.1:0-7575 GCA_035469225.1 Bryobacteraceae bacterium | reverse complement strand
GAGAGCTTCGATCTGGCCGTATGCGACGCCAGCTTCATATCCGCCACCCTGCTGATCCCGGCCATCGTGCCGCTGTTAAAGAAACGTGGTGAAATGGTCATCCTGGTCAAGCCGCAATTCGAGGCCGGCAAGGGCGAGGTGGGCAAAGGAGGCATTGTGCGTGATCCTGAGCAGCATCGCCGGGCGTGCGATCGCGTGCGGGCCTGCGTGGAGGCGCTGGGGTTCAGGACTTCCACCATGGAGAGTCCTATAAAGGGAGCCGAAGGCAACCGCGAGTTTCTTCTCTATGCCCAACCCAAAGGTTAGCGCCGTCGGGCTGATCGCCAAGCCCCGCAGCGAACGCGCCGCCACGCTGGTGCCGGAGCTGATCGCCTGGCTGGACAAACGCGGCGTTGCCGTCCGGCTGGATGAGGAATGCGCTATCTACGCCTCCCGCGCCGACGGGCTGTCCCGCGCCGAAGTGGCCGCGCACACTCAACTGCTGGTGGTGCTGGGCGGCGACGGAACACTGCTCTCCGCGGCGCGAGCGTCACTCGGACGCGACGGGCGCGATCTTCCGCTCTTCGCAGTGAATCTCGGCGGCCTCGGCTTCCTTACGGCGATCAAAATCGAAGAACTTTATCCGCAGCTGGAACGCGCCCTGGAAGGCGACTATCGCGTCGCGCGTCGCCGGATGCTGCACGCCGAGCAGTGGCGCGGCGACCGCCGCATCGCCTCGCACGAAGCCTTGAACGATGTGGTGTTCACGAAGGCGGAAATCGCCCGCATGATCGATCTGGAAGTTCATGTGGATCATCACTTCGTCTGCGTCTACAAAGCGGACGGCCTGATCATTTCCACACCGACCGGCTCTACCGCCTACTCGCTTTCGGCCGGCGGACCCATCATGTTCCCTTCGGTAGCGGCCACGGCCATCACTCCGATCTGTCCGCATACCCTGACCAATCGTCCGGTGATCGTGCCGGATGAGAGCGAGATTCAGGTCACGGTTCTGTACAGTTCGCCCACCTATATGACCATCGATGGCCAGGTGGGCGAAATTCTGGAGCCCGGCGACCGGATCGTGTGCCGCCGTTCCGAGCACTGTATCAGCCTGGTCCAACCACCTGAGGTGCTGTTTTTCGATGTGCTGCGCGAGAAACTGAAGTGGGGTGAAAGATGACGGGCGAGCGATGAAGCGGCCCTCGCTCAGCGTATGGATCCTGATCGCCCTGGTGGCAGGGATCGCCTTTGGCGCCGTATTTCCCGGACCCGCCAAAGAATTCGGCCTGCTGGGTACGATTTTTCTCAGGCTGATCAAGTCCATCATTGCTCCCCTGTTGTTTGCGACGCTGGTGGTCGGGATCGCCGGCACGGGCAGCATCAAAACCATGGGCCGGATCGGCGGCAAGGCCATCCTGTACTTCGAGATCGTCACCACGCTGGCGCTGTTCATCGGGCTGGGCGCGGCCAATCTGATTCGGCCCGGAGAGGGCGTTGCGTTGCAGGCCGGCGCGAATCCGGGAGTCGCAACAGCGGGCGCGACTTTGCAGACCACGGCCGAACATACCTTCCCCACCAGCATCATCGACGCCATGGCGCGCGGCGAAGTGCTCCAGATCGTGGTGTTTTCGTTCATATTCGGCGCGGCCTGCGCGGCGATTCCAGCCAAATCGCGCGCGGTCGTGGATTTCTGCCAGGCCCTTTCCGACGTGATGTTCCGCTACACCAACTACGTGATGCTGTTTGCGCCCTTGGGTGTTTTCGGCGCCATGGCGGCCACCATCGGCGATAAAGGCCTGGGGGTTCTGCTGAATCTCGGCAAGCTGGTGCTGACTCTCTACGCCACGCAGATCTTTTTCGTCGTGGTGGTGCTGGGCACGGTCACTGCGATCGCCAGGATCCCCGTGCGGCGCTTCATCCGCTGGGTGCGCGAGCCGTTCCTGATCGCCTATTCCACGGCATCCAGCGAAGCCGCGCTTCCGCTGGCGCTCGAAAACATGCAGGCTTTCGGAGTACCGAAACACATCGCGGCGTTCGTGCTGCCCACCGGATACAGCTTCAACCTGGATGGCTCCACACTGTATCTTTCCTTGGCTTCCATGTTCGTGGCGCAGGCAGCCGGAATTCATCTTTCTTTCGGAACGCAGCTCACCATGATGCTGACGCTGATGCTGACCAGCAAGGGCGTCGCTGCAGTGCCTCGCGCGTCTTTGGTGATTCTGGCGGGAACGCTGGCTACCTTCAATCTGCCGGTGGAGGGCGTGGCCTTGCTGCTGGGCGTCGATGCGCTGATGGATATGGCGCGCACGTCGGTGAATCTGCTGGGCAACTGCCTGGCGACCGCGGTCGTGGCCCGGTGGGAGGGAGTTAAATTCCCCACCACCGACCCGGAATCCGTTTCCGCCGCTACTGGAGCTTGAAGTTGATTTCGATGGTCACGCCGACGTCCACCGGCTGCCCGTCTTTCATTCCCGGCTTGAAAAGCCACTGACCGATGCTGGCTACTGCGTTCGCGTCCAGCCCGGGATCGAGCGACCGGATCACCTGAATATCTTCGGCGCGGCCCTGCGCCGTCACCACCGCTTCGATAACCACGCCTCCCTGGATCTTGGCCGCCTTGGCCTCGTCGGTGTAACTGGGAGGCGCCTTGTAAACCACGGACGGCGCAGACACCCCGTCCACCCCCGCGTGATGCACGGTCCGATTCTGGAACGCGCTGAGCGGAACCAGCAGAGCGCCCGCCGCCAGCAGGATCAAAATCCTGGCACGAACGCTGGCGCCTGTTCGCGTTCGGCCGGCATCGAGAATCGCGGCCACGCGCTCGGCCAACGCCGGATGCCGAACCATCGCCACCGCGGTCGCGGGTGAACGTCCATGGAGTTGCCGCGCCACAGCTAGCAGCCGGTCGGCGTAGTCAGGCGCTTGGACGCCACCGGCCAAAGTCGCATCGTCGGCGGCATGCTCAGCCTCGTTTCGCAATTGCCTGGCCGCCAGCCACATCAGCGGATGGAACCAGAAGATCGCCGTCATCACCTGCGCGAAGGCCTGCCACATCCAGTCGCGCCGCTCGATGTGCGCGCGTTCATGCCGGATCACCACATCGCGCTGCTCGGCGGACCAATCCGCGACGTACGCAGGCAGCAGGATCACGGGCCGGATCGCGCCCCACGTCATGGGCGTCTGGATCGCGTCCGTCACGCGTATGCCGTATTCATTGCTCGAGCGGGCGGAACCGGTCAGCCCGGCCAGCCGGATGATGCCCGCACAGAACCGGACCAACAGGAAGGCCAGACCTGTCGCCCAGAGGATAGCCAGGATCGGCACGGAGCGCGACGCTGCGGAGCCGGCCCTGGCGGTCCCCAGAGTGGCGGCAGCCGATATGCGCAGAGGCGCGGGCATCGGCCACGGAATCAGCAGCAGCGCCACGGCGATGAACGCCGCGAGCCAGATGCGATGCCGCAGATCGGCCGAGCTGCGTCGCAGCAGGGACGTGGCAATCCAGGCCGCACCGAGCACGATGGTTCCCTTCAGCGCAGCGGTAATGATCAGATTCGTCATGACTGTTTCTCCTGGCGGGCGCGCTCGATCAGCGCTTGCAGTTGGTCTAACTCCTGGGGCGATAGCCTGGCGGCCGATCCGTCCACCAGCGCGGCGGCGGCCTCGGCGGCGGATCCATCGAAGAAGGTCGTCAGCATGTGCTTGAGGGCCGCGGTTCGCGCCTTTTGCCGGGACACTTTCGGCAGAAACACATAGCGCGGGCCATCGGACTCATGCCGGATGTGTCCTTTGTCTTCCAAGATGCGCAGCAGCGCCCGCGTGGCCGAGTTGCTGGGCGGATCGGGCAGAGCCGCCTGGATCTCGGCCGCTGTCGCGCGGCCCCGGCTATAGAGGATGTCCAGAATCTGGCGTTCGCGGCGGCTCAAGGTCGTCATGCCAGAACCCATCATGCTAAATATTTAGCATGAGCCGCGAAAGCCTGTCAAGTTAAATTTTTAGCAGCCGGTTCAGGCGGCTGCGCTGAGCTTCTTGCTCCAGGGCGTGGCGCCCTTCAAGGCGGCGTTGACGGCGTTGATGTTCTTCACGCCCTCGGTCGAAAGCCAGTCTTCCAGCGCCTTCACGCCTTGGGTGGCATAGATCGGCATGCCCTCTTTCCAGGTGGCCCGACCGCACAGCACGCCCGAAAAGTCCGTGCCGGCTTCCGTCGCCAGGCCCAGGCTCTCGACGAACTGCTTGTTGCCCACTCCGGCGCTCAGATAGATGAACGGTTTTGTCGCAACCGCTGCGGCCTTTCGGAACCAATCCAGCGCCTCGGCATGGGAGTACGCTTTCTGGCCCTTGTAAATCGAGCTGCCCTCGACGAACTCCAGGTTGATGGGCACCTCGACCTTGAGCACGTCCACTTGATACTGCGGCTTGGAAAACTCTTTCATGCTGCCGATGACCACCTGCGGCTTGAGCTTGGCGAACTCCAATCCCTTCTCGTCGCCGCCCTTGGGATCGTAACCCACGAACTCCAGAAAAAACGGGATCTGATGAAACTCGCACTCCGCGCCGATGCGCTCGATGAACGCATGCTTGATATCGTTCACCTTGGGATCGTCGAAGGGAGTGTAGTAGATCAGAATCTTCACCGCGTCCGCGCCCCAATCGACAATGCGCTTCACGGAAACAGTCGGCAGCAGATCGGGCAGGCGGCCGGGCCTGGTATTGTCGTAGCCGCTTTCCTCGTACGCCAGCAGCAAACCGGCATTGGATGCGCGAACCTTGGCCGCCCCCAGACCGTACTCCGGATCCAGCAGGATGGCCGACGCATGCGGCGTCAGGATCTTCACTACCGCGGTCTTGAACTCCGACATCATCTCAGGCGTGACGGTTTTGGGGTCGGCCCCCTTGGCGCTTGCAATCGACTTTTGCAGGCTCCCGCGCTGGTCCATCGCGGCCGCGGCGATGATCCCTTCCTTATTCGAAAGCGCCTTCATGTGCGTAAGCTTGCCGGCGGAAAGAGACATGTACTTTATCTTAACCTCACCCTTCGAAAATATGCCTTGGCCCGCGCCACATCGCGCAGGATCTGAGCCTTCAGTGCATCCGGACTTTCGAACTTCCGCTCCTCGCGCACCCTCCGCAGAAACTCCAGGCGAATCCGATCCGGCGTGGCGCCGTCGAACGGATCGAGAAGAAACGTCTCAATGGACAGCGCGTCGTCGTTGCCGAACGTCGGCCGGTAACCGATATTCGTGATCGAATTCCATCCGCGCTCGCTGCCCTGGTCGGTGGTCCGAGTAATATAAACACCCCGCGCCGGAATTACCTGAGCATCCGTTTGAAGATTGAGCGTCGGCACGGTCTGCTTCGATCCGATGCCATGACCCTTCACGATTTCCCCCGAAATCGCATGCGGACGCTGCAGCAAGCGCGCAGCAGTGCTCACATCACCGGCCAGCGCCAGTTTGCGGACTTCGCCCGAGGATACCCGCCTGCCCCGCCAGGTTACGGTTGGGAGCAGCCGCACATCGAATCCCAGGCGCGATCCTAGTTCTCTAAGCATCCCGGTGTCACCGGCCTGCTTGCATCCAAAACGGAAGTTCTCGCCGACCACCACAATGCGCACACCCAGGCCATCGCGCAGAAACCTGGCCGCGAACTCCTCCGGCGTGAGCTGTGCCAGTCCCGTGGTGAAAGGCTGTATTAAGACGTGGTCGATCCCTTCATTCCCAATCAACTCGCAGCGCTGCTCCGGCGAGGTGAGCAGTCGGGGCGCACGTTCCGGAGCCACCACGCAAGCAGGATGCGGATCGAACATCAGGACAGCGGGCCGGAGACCTGCGCCGCGGGCGGCTTCGACAGTAGTTTGAAGCAGCCTGCGATGCGCGAGATGGACGCCGTCGAAGTTGCCGATGGCCAGCGCGCAGGGCCGGAATGCGGCTGCCTCGCTGAGATTGCGGGCGATCATGCCGAAGGCTCCACATCGATCTCCAGACCGTCGTAGGCCAGACGCACGTGCGCCGGAAGCGTCGCTTCCGTCCGCTGATGGTGCAGGTCGTGACACATATGCGTGAAGAATGCCCGCTTCGGCTGGATCTCCTCCACCAGTTCCACGGCTCCTTCCAGCGTCGTATGCGTGGGATGCGGCCGGTGCCGCAGTGCATCCAGAAACAGAACGTCCAGCCCTTGCAGCCGCTCCTTCGATGCCGGCGGAATCTCGCTGTGGTCCGTCAGATAGGCCGCCGCGCCGAACCGGAATCCGTACACCGTGCCCTTCCCATGGATCAGCCGTATGGGAATGAACTCCACTCCGAACAGCTCAAAGGGAGTTCCATCCATCCTGCGGAGATCCAGCTTAGGCACCATGGATTCGATCTTTTCATCGAAGGCATAGCAGAACACGCGCTGCAGAGCGGCCAGCGTGTCCTCGGTGCCGTAGACCGGAATCGATTCGCGCTGGCGGAAATTGAACGGGCGCACGTCATCCAGGCCGAGAATATGATCCGCGTGCGCGTGCGTATAGAGAATCGCATCCAACCGGCTGAGCCGGGCGCGCAAAACCTGCTGGCGAAAATCGGGGGTGGTGTCCACCACCACGTTTCGACCGTCGTACTGCAACAGGATCGACGGGCGCAGACGCTTATCGCGCGGGTCCGTGGACAAGCATACTTCGCAGCTGCAACCGATGGTGGGGACACCCGAGCTGGTGCCTGACCCCAGCACCGTGATGTGAATCCCGGGCGTGCTCATTCCGAGCCTTGCGGTTTCTCCTCGGAGGACGCTTTGGGAGCGCTCTCTTTAGCCTGAACAAATCGGAACCGCAGCTCGGTGAGCGAGTTCTCGATCAGCCTCTGCTCATCCATGCTGAGATTGCCGCGCGTCTTTTCCGCCAGCATCCCGAGCATATCGATGGCATGGCGAGCCGCCGGCAGATCCGGCTCATCGTCCATCCCTTCCCCCATTTTCAGCAGGCCCATGCGCATTTCGGCCTGCATCTTGAGAGAAAATACGAGAAATTCGAAAGTCGGCGGGGGCAGAGGGATACCGGATTCAGACATGAGTTTCTATCTATAGTGTAAACAGTGCCGGCACCCCCTGAGGAACGTGACGAGCGGCTGGAAATCCTTTCGGAGGCCCTGGCGCAAGTGGTTCGCCGCCAGCGCGAGCTGGAACAGCGCATCCGCGCCCTGGAATCGCCGGGCGCTCCGGAACCGGAGATCACTCCGCCCCCGCTCCCGCAATGGGACCCGCCGGCGAATCGTGACAGTCCTATACCGGCTCCGATCGCCGCCCCTGGCGCTCCTCCCGATACGACCCTGGAAACCACCTTCGGTCTCAACTGGATCAACCGCATCGCCGTCCTTACGCTCTTGCTCGGCGCGGCCTTTCTGTTCAAATACGGTGTCGACAACGATTGGTTTGGACCGGGCGCCCGCATCGCATTGGGAGTAGCGGCATCGGCGCTGGCGCTTTTCGCCGGCGACCGTCTCTGGCGCCGGGGCCAAGCCATTTTTGCGCAAGGCATGATCGGCTTGGGCTTGGCGCTGTTGTATCTCAGTGTCTACGCTGCGGCCATGCTGTACCAGTTCCTTGCCCCGGGCATCGCTT
>DATIRX010000601.1:0-4888 GCA_035469225.1 Bryobacteraceae bacterium | reverse complement strand
GCCGCGATTGCCATGGTCGCGTACGCGATTCCGGCAAATAGCCCGATCGCCTCGCCCAGCGGCATCCTGGCCGACAGCAGGCCGACCAGAGTCGGAAACAGAGCCCCCGTCGCCCGACCGGCGTTGTACGCGAATCCCTGGCCGACGCCGCGGACGCGCGTCGGAAAATGTTCGGTGAAAAATGGGCCCATGGCGCTGAACACGCCCGATGAGAAAAAGCCCAGCGGAAAACCCAGCACCAGCATGGCCGCGTCCCCAAAAGGCACCATGGTGTAGGTCACCGCGACCACGCCGGCCCCGATCGCAAATACCAGAAACGTCAGGCGCCGGCCGATCTTGTCCGCCAGAAATCCTCCGGTCAGATAGCCGCAGAAGGCTCCGGCAATCGAGACTCCCAGGTAGCCCGCGGAATCGAGCACCGACAGTTTGCGCTCGGTACGAAGGAAGGTCGGCAGCCAGGTGGTGACGGCGTAATAGCCGCCTTGCGCGCCGGTTCCCATCAGTCCTCCCAGCACGGTGATGCGGAGAAGCGGCGGGCGGAAGATTTCGAGCGCCGAGGGCCGCTCGCCGCTCGCCGCGAGCTGGGCGCGATTCTCCAGATACACGGCGGGTTCCTCGACGTAGCGCCGGACGAAGAAAACCAGGAGGGCTGGAGCAATGCCCACCAGAAACAACGCGCGCCAGGCGATCTCCGGCGAGAGTATTGAAAAGAACAGAGCGTAGAGCAGCGCGGCGGCGCCCCATCCCACGGCCCAGCCCGCCTGCATGATTCCCAGCGCTTTCCCGCGATGCTCCGGCCGGATCACTTCCCCCAACAGAACCGCCCCGGCGGCCCACTCGCCTCCGAAGCCTAAACCCATCAGCGCCCGTGCGGCGAATAGCTGCTCAAAATTCTGTGCCAGGCCCGACAGGAACGTGAACAGCGCAAACCACAGGATGGCCCATTGAAGCGTACGGACGCGTCCAAAACGGTCCGCCAGCCATCCGGCCAGCCATCCGCCGACGGCCGAAACCAGCAGGGCCGCAGTCGCCAGAACGCCGGCCTGGCCGCGGGTGATTCCCCAGATCGAGACCAGCGTGGGGATCACAAAGCTATACAGCTGGACGTCCATCGCGTCCAGGGCCCAGCCGCCCGCACATGCCGCGAACGCGCGCCGTTCGATTTTTGTCAGAGTGGAGAGCAGACGCGTGAGTACCTGAGGAACTATCTTAGTCTGTATGCATCACGTTTCGAAAATCGACCTATCCACGGCTCGCACCCCGAAGCTCTATGAGTCTCACAGCACCGGTTTCCGGCGCGCGACGTATGTCGACCGCGCCATGGGCTCGGTCCATATGGGTGTAAGCGTGTGCTTTCTGAATCACGGGGGCATGATTCAGCCGCACCTGCATTCCTTTGAGGAAAGTTTCTACATCCTGGAAGGACACATCACCCTTGAGATTGGTGAGAAGAGCCATACGCTCGAGCCCGGCCACTTCGGATTGATCCCCACCGGAGTCCGTCACGCATGGCGCAATGTCTGGACCAACCCTGGCGATCCGCCGGTGCGATGGCTGGAAATGCAGGCCCCCCAGCCGCGCCTCCTCGAATACGGCAAGGACACGTTTTTCGCCAGTGCCGATGCCGCGAACGCGCCGGCAGCAGAGACCCACGTGGGCCACTTTGACGAATCCCAGCTCCCGCGGCCCGGCGGAGCTTCCCAGATGGAAGGATTCAACCCCACCACCGGGGTCGCCATCAAGATGTTTGTCGATCGATCCTTCGGTGCCATCCATCAATCTTTATTCCTGATCCAGTACATGCCAGGCGCAAAGATCGATCCGCACGATCACACCTTTGAGGAATCGTATCTGATTGTCAGTGGCCGGGTGCGCGCCATTGCCTACGGACAGCGCTATGATCTAGGCCCGGGCGATGTCATCTGGACGGGCGTGGGATGTATCCACAGCTTCGAGAATGCCGGCGACGAGCCTGTCCGCTGGATCGAAACCCAGGCGCCGCTGCCGCCGGCTAAAGAAGTATTCCGCTTCGAGCGGGACTGGGCTAAATACTAGTTACTCGCGGCTCGCGACGACGATTCCTTTGTCCGCCATGGCCTTCTGCAGGATCTTCGCGGCCACCGGGAACTCCTTCTTGGAGTTCGCCATGAAGATGCCCTTGCTGATGGTCAGCGGGGTCCAGCCCAGCCGGCTCTGAATATCCAGCTTGGCGCCGCGATCCACCAGATACTGAAGGATCGAGGGCTGGTTGCAGATTACCGCGCCGTGCAGGGCGCTGAAGCCGTCCCAGCGCGGGTCGCCGACGCCCAGATTCGCCAGATCCTCCTCAAAATTGTCCGGATAGTGCGCCAGCATGGACTCCGGCGTTCCCGTCATCTTGAAGTCCCCCAGGTGCGTCTGGGCGTTGATATCGTTGCCGAGATCCAGAGCCAGCTTCACGGCTTCCAGGCGCTCAGCTTCGGAAACTCCCGTCAGCGGTCCGGGCGTTTCGCCCTCGTAGTAATCGAGACAAGCGGCGGCCATTAACGGCGTGACGCCCACGGCGGTCGGCATCTTCGGATCCGCGCCGTGTTCTGCCAGCAGCTTCATCATGGGTGCATCGCCGTTGCGCGCCGCGTTGTAGAACGCAGTGGACCCGACGAAGCTCATATAGTGACGTCCGAGATTAATGTTGGGAGGATTCTTGGTGGTGCCCAGACCCTTGGTCATGGGCATCTCTTTCCAGGCGATCCGGGCGTTGGGATCCGCGCCCTTGTCGAGCAGCTTCTTCGCCAGCTCCAGAGCAGTCATCTTCTGGCCACTGGCGCGGGGAACCGTAATCGGATCGCTGGCCGTGGCGGCGGCTTCCCAGGAGGTGCCCGGCTTGCGCATCCAGACCAGGGAGTGCAAAGGTGTTCCGTTCAGATCCTGTATTTTGGGGTCAGCGCCGTAATCCAGAAGAACCGAAGCCATGTCGTAATAGGCATTAATGATGGCCATGTTCAGCGTGGTGCTGCCATCCAGCGCTCGGTCTCCGACGTTCGCGCCATGCTCCAGCAGCATCTTCGCCGCGGCGATCCGGTTATTCAGTACCGCGAACAGCAAAGGCGTGAATCCGGCCTTCGACTTGGCCTTCACATCCGCGCCAAACTCGACCAGATACTCCACCGCGGGTGTATTCCCCTCGCCGGCGGCCCACATCAGCGCCGTCTGGCCTTTGTAGGGCTCAACCGCGTTGACCTTGGCGCCATGGCTCAGCAGCATCTTGATTGCGTCCACTCTGCCATTGAGGGAGGCCGTCATCAGCGCGGTTTGACCTTCCTCCGAGGTGCTATTGGCGTCCGCTCCCGCCTGCAAGAGCCGTTCGATAATGGCGGCGTTCCCATTGGATGAGGCCAGCGAAAGCGGCGTGATCTTGTAGCGCGTCTCGGCCTTCACGTTCGCGCCCGCGTCGATCAGCAGGTTCACGATTTCGAGATTGTTCGCGGCAACAGCCTGGTGCAAAGGCGTGGAGCTATCGGCCGAAGCCGCGTTCACGTTCGCCTTCTTCGCCAGCAGAGACCGAACAGCCGCGATGTTGCCGGCCTTGGCCGCGTCGGCCAGTTGGGCTTCCAGGGTGGCAGCAGTGGCCGAGGTCATCGTGGCCGTCAGTATCGCGGCTATGATCCAGGTGTGAGAACATCTCATATGCATTACCGGGGCTCCCTTGCTATTGCGATCACAAATATATCATACTGACGCCTGGAATGCGTGGCAATCATTCGGGAACCAGTCCAGCAGCCTACCGCCCGACAGGTACCCCTTGCTTTCCTGCATGCAACCCATCATACTAAGCGAGGACCACCCTGAGGATGCTCGGAAAAGCCAAGAGAATCAGGCTGCTAAGCGCCGCCGCCGCAATGGCTGCGCTGCTGCTTTCGTCTCGCGAGGGCCGGACACAGGTTCGCCAGCCGCAACCGGATTCCAAACAGGCTTCCGAAGTCGCGGTACGGCAGTATTGCGGTGGATGCCACAACGAGAAGCTTAGGACCGGGGGCGTGGTTCTCGATCCAGCCAAACTCGGTCAAGTGGCGAATGATGCCGAGACCTGGGAGCGTGCCATCAAGCAGCTTCGGGCCAGATCCATGCCGCCTGTGCCCATGCCGCGGCCGGATGCGGCTACCTACGAGAAAGTCGCCTCCTATCTGGAAACCGAGCTCGACCGCGCTGCTGCGGCTAAGCCCAATCCTGGTGACCTGCCTAATCTGCATCGTTTAACGAGAACCGAGTATTCCAACGCGATCCGCGATCTTCTGGCGGTGGATAACCTGCCGAAGGAAATGGATTTTACTATGCTGCTGCCGGCGGACAACTCCGCCAGCGGTTTCGACAATATCGCGGACCTGCTGTACGTTTCACCGGCGACGATGGAACGGTATCTCGACGCGGCCACCAAGATCAGCCGTCTGGCCGTCGGAGATCCTTCCATGCCGCTGATGGTGAATATTCACCGCTTGCCGCTTGAAGGACCTCAGGATTCGCAGGCCGAGGATCTGCCCTTCGGAACGCGAGGCGGAACGGCCATTCGCAGCTACTTCCCGCTGGATGGCGAATACGAAATAAGTGTCGAACTGGCGGGCGGAGCACGCGATCCGCATCAGCTGGAACTCAGCGTCGATGGCGAGCGCAAGGAGCTGGTGACGCTCGGCGGCGGCGGTGGCCGGGGCGGACGTGGCGGCGGACGAGGCGGACGCGGCGGACCGAGCCCCACCGATTTTCGTATGGCGGTGAAGGCTGGACCCCGGACCATCGGCGTCACCTTCGTGCAGAAAACCGAAGCCCTGGACGAAGCTACCCTGAGTCCCCGCAGGCGCAGCCGCGGAACCCAACCCGCCGTTGCCTCGGTCACCATTCGCGGGCCCTTTAACGT
>DATIRX010000600.1:0-3684 GCA_035469225.1 Bryobacteraceae bacterium | reverse complement strand
GACGTGACGGCCCTTAAGAACAGCTCCGGGGCAACCGTCGCCTACCTGGCCAACAATCCCAACGCGCAGTTTATCCGGGCGCAAATCGGCGCTTTCGCCACGTCCGGCCGTAACATCCTGGCCACGCCCCGCATCGACAATATCGACTTCAACATTGTCAAGAGCTTCGCGTTCCGCGAGCGTGTCAAACTGAATCTCCGTGCCGACATGTATAACGCGGTGAACCATCCCCAGTACACGCTGGGTCGCATCAACAACGTTCGGGCGAAGAATACCTTCACCGGATTTTCGGCGAACCCGTTCATTCCGGGCAATCCCGCGTTCGCCCATTGGGACCAGAATTTCAGCAGCAACCCGCGCATCGTGGAGATTTCCGCGAAGCTGACGTTCTAGCCATTGTTTCCCGAACGTGCAGAAACAACTGGGGCTGAATCTCGATATGGAGAAGCGTCCGTTCCCCGTGCTGGTGATGGATTACTTAGACGAAGAGCCGACTGAGAACTGAGATGGGACAACGGCGGCGCCTCATGACCGCCGTTGCCAGTACGAAGACTTCCTATTTCCCCACGCTTTTCCACACATCCGCCTTGGTCTGCGGAGCAGCGGAAGTGTGCACGTTGATGTACCGGTCAAAATCCAAATTGAGCTTCTCGAGAACCGGGACGAGAGCCTTCACGTGGTCGTTGGCGGGTTGCCCGGGGTTGACCGAGAAGTCGCCCTGGAACAGGACCTTCTCCTTGGGGATATACGCGATGATCAAGCCGTTGGAATGAGGAGCCGGCGGGATGTGGTACATCTCCACGGTGCGCGTTCCATCCGAGTAGACTTTTTTCTCCGCAACGGTTTCGAATTTTGCTTTCCTGGGGTTCTTGGCGAGAACGTCGTCCAGCAGCGTTCGGGGCGTGTTGAGCGCCTTCTCCAGGAACGCCTCGTTGTTTTTCTGCGTAATGATGGTCGCGCCCTCCGCCACCAGCGCCGGCAGCCCTCCGGTGTGATCGGAGTGGGGATGCGTGTTCATCACGTACCGGATCGGTTTGTTGGGGATGAGCTTCTTCGTTTCGGCGATGTAGGCCGTTCCGCGAGCGATGGACTGCCCGGCCTCCAGCATCATGACGTAATCCTTGAACTCCACAATCACCGAATCGTAACTACCGGGTCCGGTGGTAAGCCTGTAGAGGCCGTCGCCGAGCTTTTCGGAAGTAACCACCAGCGCAGGTGGAGCAGGAGGCGCTCCGCCGCCACCGGGACCGCCTTTCCCTTTACCCGCAGCCGGTGCGGGTGCGGGAACCAGCGTCGCCAGATCGGGAGGATTCCCCTTCGCCGCCGTAACGTTAACTTCAAAGAAGGGCCATCCGCCGCGCGTCTGCACGATCTTCGCGGGAGCCATGACTCCGCCGAAATCCTTCCAACCCGTGTAGACGGCCAGGATGTGCATGTCGCCCATAATGTTGTCGCCCAGCCAGGTCTCGACCCGATCGACGATGTTCTGGTCGTTTACGTAGCCGTTGATGACATAGCTCTTCCCGGAAGGCGCCTTGACGGTCGGGCTCCAGGTCAGCACGGTGTAGTTCTTGCCGTCGACCTTCTTCTTGCTGGCCGTCGCATTGTTCGCGGCAGCGCCTTTCAGGAAGCCCCAGGGCGTGAGGTAGAACTCCAGGGAGTTGGCCCAGGGCTGCGAAACGTCGGTCTGTTGGGCCGTGGCCTGAAAAAAGAGCGTTCCGGGCGCCGGCGTGGTTGCTCCGCCACCCGCGGGATTGTTGGTCGCTCCCGTGTGGCGCCACGTCGAGCCGCTCACATCGATCACGCGGACGTAGTTGTTGATGGGCCGCATGGGATCATGCGTTCCCCTGCACATCATATCGGCGGCGTTGGATCCACACTGTTGGAATGCAACGTCCTTCGCCGATCCCGAAAAGGTGATGGATTTCACATCGCCCAATGCTTTTTGCGCATTGGCGATTACGGTTTTTGCATCCTGCGCCAGGGCGCTCGCACACAGGGACGCCAGGCAGATTGAGACTACAGCAAGTTTTTTCAACACAGCTTCTCCTATTAACCTCTGGGTTGCTCGGTAGCACGCACCCGTCCTGGCTATTCTATATCCACTGGGTCTCCGGTGGGGTCCGGCAGGTCTCCTGGGTTAAAACTCGCCGTGGACCGCGCGCACGGCCTGTTCGAGGCCGGCCCGCCGCACCACGATGGCGATGGTCAGCTCATTCGATCCCTGCGCGATGGCGATGATGTTCACATCGCGCCTGGAGATGGCGGTGAAGATCCGGCCGGCCAGTCCCGGCGTCCCGCGCATCCCCTCGCCCACCACGGCGATCAAACCGACGTCAGTGTCCACTTCGATGGGCTTAAGGTAGCCGTGGGTCAGTTCGAGCGCCAGATCTTCTTCCAGAAACTCGGTGGCGCGTTCCAGCTCCGCCTGGCGGACCAGGAAGCAGAAGCTCTGGCGATAGCTGGAGCTGGTGAACGCCAGGATCTCGACATTGGCGCGAGCCAGAGCATCCAGCGCACGCGCCATCACTTTGGTTCCGCTGACGGCGGAGCTGGCAGGCTCCATCGATACCAGCGCGACATCCGTCATCGACGTTACCGCGTGCGGACCGTGGCCCGCGTCCACACTGGGCAGGATGCGCGTACCGGGCTTTTCCGGAGCGAAGCTATTCTTGCTCCACACAGGAATCCCGCGCTCGGCCAGGGGCGCCAGCGTGCGGGGATGCAGCACTTTGGCTCCGTTGTAGGCCAGCTCGGCGGCCTCGGCGTAGGTGATCTCGGGAAGAACCCGCGCATCGGAAACCAGGCGCGGATCCCCGCTCATGATTCCGTCCACGTCGGTCCAGATCCATAATTCCGCGGCATCCAAAGCCGAGGCCAGAATGGAAGCCGAAAAATCCGATCCGCCGCGGCCGAGCGTCGTGGGACGTCCATCGAGCGTGGACGCGTTGAATCCGGTGACGATGGGAACGTCGCCGCGCGCCAGCATGGGCGCGAGCACGCCAGCGGCACGCGCGCGCGTGGGCTCCATCAGCGGCGTGGCGTTGCCGAATACCGCATCGGTGGCGATGACCTCGGCGGCATTCACGGCGACCGCGGGTATGCCCTGCGATTCCATGTACCGGGCCATGAGGAAGGCCGATAAGCGTTCGCCCACCGCCACGGCTTCATCCACCGAACGGGGCGGACGCTCTCCCAGCATCATGATTCCTTTTGCAATACGCGCAAATTCCGTGATCAGGGCTTCCAGGCCGGCCAAGGCGTCCTTCTGCTGGTCGGCGGGTAGCAGAGCGCAGCAGGCTTCGCGATGCCGCGCCGATAGTTTTTCCAGATTCGTGTCCAGATCGGCCTGATCGCCGGCCTCCGCCTTGCGCAGCGAATCCAGCAGCAGATCGGTGACTTTGGACATCGCGGAGACCACCACCACCACCGGGCGCTTGGCGCGCTGCTCGGCGGTGAGGCGCGCGGCCACGGCGATGCGCTCGGCGGAGCCCATGCTGGTGCCGCCGAATTTCATGACTAAAAGATCGCTCACGCGGGTCCTTTGTGATCCTTCCCGTTGGAGGTGCGCGCGCGCACCAGTTTCAGCACGGCTTCCTCGGCCTCGGCCGGCGTCAGATGCGTGGTGTCCAGGTATTCCGCATCGGGAGCCTGGACGAGCGGAGCCTCCAGGCGGCTGCGGTC
>DATIRX010000599.1:0-12244 GCA_035469225.1 Bryobacteraceae bacterium | reverse complement strand
AGATGCCGGAGCGCGATTCCTTCGCCCGCGCCCACCAGCGCGCTGTTGGCCTTCAGGAACAGTCCCGCCTTCTGGATGGTGATGGTGTGGCCGGGGTTGCCGGCGCTCAATTGGGAATCGCCGGCCACCTCGCTCAGGTGCTTGGCGTAGTTTACGGGAGCGGCGATGATCTTCCCGGGATTCGCCACCGGGCTCAGGAGCCTCTGGCTCTCCAGCGCCAGGACCGGGGAATCCTGCGCAATATCCCGGATTCGTTCGATCACCTTTTCCAGATTCGCGATGAGCAGATCGTAGCCGGGAAGAGGATAACGAGATGCCGGCAAAACATCCAGAGCCGCGGTGACGTCGGTCACCTTGGCGCCTTCGACCAGTCCTAAACGCGAGTCCCCGAACCGGCACAAACGCATGGGGACATGATAACAACCGGAGTCTATAACACGAGGAGTGCCACGGCCGCGGCGCTCATTACGGTCGCGCAGGTCCATCCAAGCGCTCGCAGGGCCTGTGAATTGGTTCGCGTGCCCATTACCTTTTTGTCGCTGGTCACCAGAACCACCAGGATCACCAGAGGCGGCGCCAGCACGCCATTGACGACCGCCGACCAGAACAGCATCTTCACGGCGTTCAAGCCGGCGTAATTGAACGCTAACCCCACTCCCACCGACACGGCGATGACCGAGTAGAAACGTTTCGCGGAGTGTGGTTTTCTGCTCAGCGACGCATTCCTCCAGCGGGCAGATTCGGCGATGGCATAAGCGCAGGAACCCGCCAGGACTGGAACCGCCAGCATGCCGGTGCCGATCAGGCCCAGGGTGAAGAGCCAATGAGCGCCATTCCCAGCCAGAGGCTGCAGAGCCTCGGCCGCTTGCTGCGCCGTCTCGATGTTCTTTACGCCATGTGCGTTCAACGTAGCCGCCGTGGTCAGAATGATGAAGTACATCACCAGGTTTGAGAACAGCATTCCCGTTATGATGTCGGTCCGGGCAGCCGCGAGTTCGTTGTCGGTTGAACCCTTGCGCTGCGCCACGGTCTTCTTGCCGTGTTCGCGGTCTTCTTCCACTTCCTGGGCCGCCTGCCAGAAGAACAGATAGGGCGAAATGGTGGTGCCCAGGATTCCCACCAGGACCGACATATAGGATCGCGTCCACTCCACGTGCGGAATGACGGTCGCCCGAAGCACTTGCTCCCAGTCCGGCTTCACCAGGAAAGCGGTGATCACGTATGCGAACAGGACCAGCGTCAGCCACTTGAAAACGCGCACCATGGACCGGTACGAAGTCCAGAACAGCATCATGATGATCAAACCCGCGAACACCGGCGTCCAGAAATACGAGCGGATGCCGGTGACCATCTGCATCGCATCGCCCATACCGCCCAGGTCGGCGCCAATGTTGAACACGTTCGCGACAATCAGCAATCCGCAGGCCGGCCACAGCACCCACGCTGGATATCGCGTCCGGATCACACCGGCCAGGCCGCGGCCCGACACCATGCCGAGACGGGCGCACATCAGCTGCACGGCCGCCATTAACGGAAACGAGAAGAGCGCCGTCCACAGCCCCGCGTATCCAAACGTCGCGCCGGCGACGGAATACGTCGAGATGCCGGAAGGATCGTCATCGGCCGCTCCCGTAATCAGCCCGGGGCCGAGGCTGTGAAAGAAACCCGGCAGAGGCCCGTCGTGCTTCTTGGAATGGGTTGTTTGCAATGAACTGCTCACCTTAATTATCGCTATGCGATCTAGAAGACGGTTCGCTGCTGTACGGATTTCTTGCTCTGGATCGAGAAGCGCGGCTCGGTCGCATCGCCGCCCAGAACGCGCCTGCAGGCGTATTCGCCCACCGCCGGACCGTGTTTGAAGCCGTGGCCGGAACCGCCCCCCACCAGCCACACGTTTTCGAAATCGGGATGCCGGTCGATCAGAAAATCTCCGTTCGAAGTATTCTCGTATTGGCAGACGCGGGATTCGGTCAGGGGCGCGTCGCGCAGGGCAGGGAATCGATGGGCCAGGAAGCTGCGGGCTTCTGCGATGCTGGCGGGCCCCACCGCGCGATCGCCGGAATCCGGATCGAAGGCAGGACCGTGCCGGTCGAAGGCCAGCTTGAACCCCCGCGCTTCGACATCGGGAATTCCATAGGGACCGAGAGGATGGACGAAGTCGATCCAGACCGGCAGATGGGGCGGAGCGAATGTGCAGTCGCCCGCGGGCGGTGCGAAGAACAATTCCTCCTGGCGCGTTGGAAAAATCCGCGATCCCAGCAGATCCGGGAAGAGCTTCGGCAGCCATGCGCCGCACGCAAATACGATCGTTTTGGCCGGAATCTTCCCAGGGTCGGGCTGAACGGCGGAGATCGCGAACTTTACACCCAACCGGATGGACGCCTCCACAACGGTTGCCACGGCGCGGCGCGCCAGGATCGCTCCGCTATCCGGCTCCAGGATGCCGAACAAGTCCGGGTCGCTCACACGCATCTGCGGATAGCGTTTCGCCAGGCCGGCTGCCGTCAGAATCTCGAAGGGGACGCCCGCGCTTCTTAGAGTAATGCAGGTGTCCTGGCCGGCTTTCGCGCCGTCCCGCGCCATCCACAGGACGCCGGTTTTATGAAACAAGGGTTGGCCGGTTTGCTGAAACAGGTCTTGCCACAGGGTCAGGGACCGCTGCGCCATGCGGGTGTAGATTTCGTCGGCGCCGTATCCCATGCGGATCACCCGGCTCTCGCCACCGGAGCTGGACCGGACCTGGCCCGATCCCCACGCGTCCAGCAGGAGCACTGATTTTCCAGCCCTGGCCAGCCAGAATGCGGTCCACGCGCCGAACGTTCCCGCGCCCACTACGGCGACATCGTAGGTCGACATGCTTCCTATTGTCGAATGATCGCGCGGCGCTACAGTAATGGAATAGGTAGCCATGCATAGGAAGACGGGCAGAACGGTCCTTCTCGGCATTTCGATTCTGGTTTTCCTGCTGGCCGGTTCCAGCCTGATCGCCTTCTTCCAGGGGTCAGCCCCGGAAAACGAGACGGCGTGGGTCTGTCCGATGCATCCCGACTACACCATGGACGTCACGGGCAAATGCCCGCGCTGCGGGATGGATCTGGTTCGTGCGGCGCCCTTCGACGTGCGCGATTATCAGCTCGATTTCCGCACCGTGCCGGCGCTGGTGAAGCCCGGCCAGAAGGCCACCATGCGGTTCAGGATCTTCCACCCGGGTACAGGCGAGGCCATGAAGAAGTTTGAAGTGGTGCATGAGAAGCAATACCACCTTTTCGTGATCAGCCAGGATATGGAGTTCTTCCAGCACATCCATCCCGAAGAACAGTCCGACGGCACCTGGACCATCGACGTCACGCTTCCCAAGCCCGGCTATTACAAGGTGCTTTCGGATTTTATGCCGACGGGCGGCGCGCCGCAATTCATCGCGCGTCCGCTTGTGACCGCCGGATACGCAGGCGACCTGGAATCCTCCAGCGCGCGGCTTTCTCCCGATCGATCGCTGACAAAAACCGTCGGGGATATCACGGCCACCATGGCCTACGATCCGCAGACGTGCATCGTGGGACTGTACTGCCATCTCAACTACCATTTGACGGACTCCCGCACGGGCCGTCCCATCACGGATCTGCAGACCTATCTCGGCGCATTCGGCCACACGCTGATCATGAGCGAAGATATGGTGGATTATGTCCACTCCCACCCGCTCGACATTCTGGCCATGCCGGATGACGACGGCGGTCCTCCGCAATTCCTGATTCCTCCCGGCGCCGATCTCGAAAAACTGCGCGGCGGACCCGACGTGACGTTCGAAGGCTTGATGCCGAAACCCGGCCGTTACCGGGCCTGGACGCAGTTCCGGCGCGGTAACGTGATCCACACGTTCGCATTCACATTCGAGGCGGTTGCGCAATGAAGAAGCTGGTGTTCCTGCTGCTGGCGATCTGTGCGGCGGGGATTTCTCACGAAACGATTACCACCACGGTTTTATTCGACCGCGAAATTGTCCGCATCCTGGATAAGCACTGCGTGATGTGCCACGTGGAGAACGGTCCAGCGTTCGCGCTGTCGACGTACGAGCAGACGTGGCTGCAGAAGCGGCCCATCCGCGCCGCCGTGATCGCGCGCCACATGCCGCCGTGGGCCGCGGTTTCCGGTTACGGGCAGTTCCTCAATGAAAACAACCTGACACTGCGCGAAACTCAGTTCATCATTTCGTGGGTGGAGGGTCTGGGACCGCGTAATGCCGGGACCGTTTTCACCAACACCGCGATCGCGGCCGCACGGCCTAAGGAAATCGAGGCGCATACCGATTTCGGCCACTGGCAACTCGGCGAGCCGCAGACGAAGCACCCGCTGCCTGCAGCCACGATCGAGCCTGATGCCGACTCCATCCAAGTCACCGTCAGCGATCTGGGACTGGCGTCGGAACGCCTGCTCCGCGCTTTGGAATTCATGCCCGGCGATCGCCGTGTGGTCCGCGCGGCGTTCTTCACCATTCAGGAAACCGGCCAGTGGATCGGAAGCTGGACGCCCTGGTACGGATACATGAGTCTGCCGAAGGGAGCGGCTTACCGTTTACCGGCCGGGTCTCATATCCGCGCCGAGATTCACTATCGGGGCGCGAAGGAGCGTGTGATCGAGCGCGGGACAGTGGGTCTGTTCTTTGCCGACCCATCCGCAAAGGATTTGATCTCCGACGTGGTTGTCGAACGACAAACGCGGCTCGTCGCGGACACGTCTATCGTGGCGCTTCGACCGGAAATTCAGGCCGGCGTGAAATCCATCGAAGTGTCCGCGCGAAAGCCCGATGGCTCGACGGAAATCCTGTTGTTCGCCAAGGACATTCCCATCGACTGGCCGACCCCGTACATCTTGAAAGAGCCAGTGGCACTGCCGCGCGGCACGGTGCTCTCCGTGACGGCGCATGGCGGGGGAGTCCGGTTAACCGCCAGCACGTTCACAACTCGCCGCCCAGGACCGGGATCGCCGCGCCGCTGATCTGCGAGGCCTGGTCGGACGCCAGATGAACCAGCAGGCTGGCAACCTGGCTGGGCTGCACCCACTTCGAGGGGTCCGCATGCGGCATCGCCGCGCGATTCGCGGGAGTGTCCATGGTTCCCGGCAGGACGACGTTGGCCGTAATGCCGGTCCCTTTGTTCTCGATCGCCACGGTACGCACCAGTGAAACCAGGGCTGCCTTCGACGCCGAGTAGGCACCCACCATCGGTGCAGGCTCGATGGCGGTCCGGCTGCCGATGGCGAGAATGCGGCCGCTGCCGCGCGCCCGCATATCCGGCAGCACCGCGCGAATGATGTAGAAGGCTGCACTCAGGTTCGCGTCCAGCATGCCTCGGAACGTATCGTCGTCGGTTTCCGCCACTGACTTTCCACCCTTGAAGGCGCCGACCAGGTGAACCAGGGCGTCGATTCGTCCGAACTTCGCAAGGACGGCGGAGCAGATCGTGCGCGCGGATTCGCTGGCGATCTCGCCTGGGAACGCGCTGAACTTCGGATGGTTGAACTCCGAGTCGCGGATCTTCCCAGAGACGCCGGCCACATGTGCTCCGGCTTCCAGGAACGCTTTGGTTACCGCCATGCCCAATCCGCCATTTGCTCCGGTAATCAGTGCGACCTTATTGGCGAGCGTCATGTCCCATTCTCCGTTCTTCCAGTTCTTCGAGCGTGCGCGGCCAGTCTTCCCGCAACAGGCGGCTCAGGGCGCGATCCGCGAGCAGACGCCCTCCGGTCTGGCATGGGGCGCAGTAGTTGGTTTCATTCGATGCGTAGCGGATGCGCTGGACCTTGGCGCCGCACACCGGGCAAGGCTGTCCGTAGCGCCCATGCACGGCCATCTCGCCTCGAAAGGCCGTGACGCCTTCGGGGAATCCGCCGGCGGCTTCCGCGCGAAGCCGCTCAGTCCATTCTCCTAATACCTCGCGTGCCGCGAGGTGAAGCCGCGAAATCTCATCCGGCGCCAGTCGTGATGTCAGGGTAACGGGCGAAAGCCTGGCGCGGTGCAGGATCTCGTCCGAATACGCGTTGCCGATTCCGCTGAACATGTGCGGATCGGTCAGCGCGCGCTTCAGTGTGTGGTTCCCGGCGGTCAGCGCACCGGAGAAATCTGGGAGCGACGCCGTCATTACATCGATGCCACCGGGATCGAGAGCCGCCAGGCCCGCTCGGCCGGCCGCCATGTGCAGCGAGGCGCGCTTTTGCGATCCGGCCTCGGTCAGCGTAAGGCATCCGGAGTCGAAAAGGAACGCCGCCAGGGTGCGCCGGCCGTCGGCCTTTTTGACGCGCTCGCTCCAATGCAGCCGTCCCGCGATCATCAGATGCAGCACCAGCCATACGTCGTTATCGAAGCCAATGGCGATGCGTTTTCCCACACGCCGCAGCCCGGCAACTCTGTGCCCGACGCAGGCTGCCACCGGCGGATCGATGGTTCGCAGCAGGAACGGGCTGGCAATGTGGGCCTGGGTCAGGGTGCGCCCGAGAATCCGCTGCTCCAGCGCTTCCAGATAGACGGTGATATCGGGCAGCTCCGGCATGATCCTACATATTAGAGAATACAAACATGACTCCCGCTGAAATCCGAACCCATCTTCGCTATTCCACCTGGGCTTCGCAGAGGCTCCTGGAGGCGGCCAAAAAGCTCAACCCGGACGACCTGACGCGCAACGTCGGCGCTTCGCATGCAAGCATCCTGGGAACGCTGTCGCACATTCATTTCGCCGACCGCATCTGGTACTCGCGCGTGGTGGACGCCAACGAGCCGGTGATCCGGCAGTCGGACCTGGCCACGCTCGAAAAGGAATGGCCGGCCATCCAGCGCAAATGGGAAGCGTGGGCCGAGAACGTTCAGCCAGCCGATCTGACGCGCCTGGTCCCCTGCAAGTCGCCGGACGGGGTCGCCTATGAGATTGCTGCGGAAAAGGCAGTGCTGCACCTGGTAAATCACGATTCGCTGCACCGCGGCCAGGTGATGGGGATGATCCGGCAGCTGGGGATCGCGCCGCCGCCGACGGATCTGATGATGTATTACAGGCTGTCGATGGCCGGGGCGGTAGCTTAAAGTCCCATTACCTGATAGCCGGCGTCGACAAACAGCACATTGCCGGTCACGCCGCGGCCCAGGTCGCTGGCCAGAAACACGGCCGTGTCGGCGACTTCCTCGGGCGTACAATTACGGCGCAAAGGGGCTCGCGCGGGCATGGATTCCAGTAGTTTCGAAAGTCCCGCCACGGCTCGCGCCGAGGCCGTTTTCACCGGACCCGCGGAGATCGCGTTGACGCGGATGTTGGAAGGACCCAGGTCGCTGGAGAGGTAGCGCACGCAGGCTTCGAGCGCCGCTTTGGCGACGCCCATCACGTTGTAGTTCGTCACCACGCGGGTCGCGCCCAGATAGGAAAGCGTGATCACGGAGCCGCCTTCGGTCATCAGCGGGGCCACCGTGCGGGCGGCGGCTACCAGCGAATAGGCGGACACGTCCTGTGCCAGCAGGTAACCCGCGCGGGACGTTTCGAGAAACGGGCGCGTCAGGTCTTCCCGATTGGCGAAGGCGATGCTGTGCACCAAAGCGTCCAGCCGGCCATGCGCGCGAACCGTTTCGGCCAGCCGGGCCAGATCCTCTTCGCGGGTCACGTCGCATTCGAAGACGGCGGCAGCGCCCAGTGCCGAGCCCAATTCGCCGACGGTCTCCTTCTGGCGATCTCCCTGATAAGTCAGCAGCAGTTTAGCGCCTTCGCGGTGGAACGCTTGGGCGATGGCGTAGGCGAGACTCCATTTGTTCGCTACGCCCAGAATCAGCGCGGTCTTCCCCGCGAGCAGTTCAGGCATGAACTGCTATTCTACAATGCGAACTTCGCCGCGGCTTGGGTCACCGACCCCAGCACTCCGTCCACATGCACGATCAGAGAAATCAGCTCAGGAACAGTGGCCGCGGCGATGGAGGCTACCAGGCCGCCCATGAGGGCATATTCCGTAAGATCCTGACCTCGCCGGTCCCGCCAAAGCTTTGCCAATAAAGATGTCATTCTCATTTTCCTTGTGAAAACAGGTTATCCGGAGCGTCGGGGTGGGCCATCCCTTTCCGAGGTACTACGAGTACCAAGCCTGCCTGAGGACCAGAGTCCCGTATGCCCAATTGCCGTTCGAGGCTTGCGGGTTACCAGCTAAACTAGGTGACAGGCCTAACCCCTATCGACCGATGAAGATAACTGAGATTTTCATCACGCGTCCGGTCATGACAGCGCTGCTGATGATCGGAATCGTGCTGTTTGGCATCGCCGGGTACCGTTCGTTACCCGTCAGCGACCTGCCGAACGTCGATTTCCCGACCATCCAGGTTACGGCGGGCCTTCCAGGCGCCAGCCCCGAAACCATGGCGGCGTCGGTGGCGACCACGCTGGAGCGCCAGTTCGCCACCATCGCCGGTATCGATTCCATGACCTCCAGCAGCGGGATCGGCACCACCAGCATCACCATCCAGTTCACGCTGGACCGTTCGATTGACGCCGCGGCGCAGGACGTGCAGAACGCCATCTCCGCCGCTCTCCGGAAGCTTCCGCCGGGAATGCCCACGCCGCCATCCATTCAAAAGGTGAACCCCGCCGACCAGCCGGTCCTGTTCATGACGCTGTCTTCGCCGACCCTGGCGCTAACGGCCGTGGACGAGTACGCCGAGAATCTGATGGCACAGCGCATTTCCTCGCTCGCCGGCGTCGCCCAGGTGAATGTCTTCGGTGCGCAAAAATGGGCCGTTCACGCTCAGCTGGACCCCGGCAGGCTGGCGGCGCACCACATTGGCATCGACGAGGTGGAGCAAGCGCTGGCCCGGCACAACGTCAATCTGCCGGTGGGCACTCTGTGGGGAAACGAACAGGCCATGACGCTCAAGGCCACCGGTCAGCTTCTCTCGGCCCCCGCCTTCGGGCAGATGATCGTGGCCTACCGGAACGGTTCGCCCGTGCGGCTGGCGGAGCTGGGACAAGTCATCGACGGCGTGCAGAACGATAAGAGCGCGGTCTGGCTGGTGAACGCGGCCGGCAGCGAGCGCGCCATCGGGCTGTCCGTCTCGCGCCAGCCGGGCACCAACACCGTGGAAGTGGTCCAGCGGATCAAAGCCCTTCTGCCGGCCTTCCGGGAACAAATCCCCCCTTCGGTGAAACTCACCCTGCTCACGGACCGCTCCGAGCCCATTCTCGATTCCTTCAACGACGTAAAACTGACGCTGGCGCTGTCGGTGGCGCTGGTGGTGCTGGTGATTTTCGTGTTCCTGCGAAATGTGTCGGCCACCTTGATTCCGAGCCTGGCTTTGCCCATCTCCATCATCGGCACATTCGCCGCGATGAACCTTCTGGGATACACGCTCGACAACCTGTCCCTGATGGCGCTCACGCTCTCGGTGGGATTTGTGGTGGACGACGCCATCGTGGTCCTGGAGAACATCGTGCGGCACCTGGAGATGGGCCAGAACCGGATGCTGGCCGCCATTGAGGGCGCGCGGGAGATCGGCTTCACGGTCCTCTCGATGACGCTCTCCCTGGCCGCCGTATTCATTCCGGTCCTGTTCATGAGCGGAATCATGGGGCGGCTGTTCCACGAATTTGCCGTGACCATCATGGTGGCGATTGCGGTTTCAGGCTTCGTTTCCATCAGTCTCACGCCGATGCTGTGCAGCCGGTTCCTGCGGCCGCCCAGCGACCGCCACAATTCCGTCTACCGCGCTTCGGAGAGAGTATTCGACGGGATGCATTCCGCGTATGGGTGGGCTCTGCGCGGCGTCATGCGCCACCGTGTGCTCACGATGACAGTGGCGGCCGGGACTCTAGCCGCAACCGTCTACCTGGCCGTTCTGGTGCCCAAAGGATTCATCCCCAGCCAGGATATCCGTCAGCTTTCGGGGAACACGGAGGCCCGGCAAGACATCTCTTTCGATTCCATGTACCGGCTCCAGCAGCAGACCGCGCAGACCGTGGCCGGCGACCCCAATATCGAAGCTTTCATCTCGTTCATGGGCACCGGCAACCAGCAGGCATCCGTGAACCAGGGACGTTTTTTCATTCGCCTGAAGCACCGCAGCGAGCGGAAACTGACGCCCGAGCAGATCATTCAGGAAATGCGCCCCAAACTGGACGCCGTTGCCGGCATGCGCACCTACCTGACCAATCCGCCGCTCATCCGCGTGGGAGGCAACAACAGCCGCAGCCTGTACCAGTTCACTTTGCAATCGCCCGATCTGGATGCGCTCTACAGCGGAACCGCCGAGTTCGAAAAACGTATGCGGGCGCTACCGGGCCTGTCCGACGTGAATAGCGATCTCCAGATCTCCAGTCCGATGCTAACGGTGGACATCGATCGCGACCGCGCATCCTCCCTGGGAGTTACCGAGGAGCAGATCGAAAACGCGCTTTACAACGCCTACGGACAGCGCCAGGTTTCGACCATCTATACCTCCGTGGACAGCTACTACGTGATTCTGGAAGTGAAGCCGGAGTTCCAGCGCGATCCGAAAGCCCTGGGAATGCTTTACATCCGTTCTTCCAATGGGACTCTGGTGCCCCTCAATGCGGTAGTCAAGCTGAGCCCCGGAGTGGGTCCGCTCTCCATTTCGCACCTGGGGCAGCTTCCGGCCACCACGATTTCGTTCAACCTGCAGCCCGGCGTATCGCTGGGGGATGCCGTGGAGCGTGTGCAGGACCTGGCCAAGGAAGTCCTCAAGGATTCCGTGAGCACCAGCTTCCAGGGCGCCGCTGCCGCCTTCCAGTCTTCGCTCGAAGGCATGGGACTGTTGCTGGCGCTGGCGATTCTGGTGATCTATATGGTGCTGGGGATTTTGTATGAGAGCTTCATTCACCCCCTCACGATTCTTTCCGGACTCCCTTCGGCCGGTCTGGGGGCGCTGGCGACGCTGCTGATCTTCCACGACGAGCTGAATATCTACTCCTTCGTCGGCGTCATCATGCTGATTGGAATTGTGAAGAAGAACGCGATCATGATGATCGATTTCGCCCTGGAATCGCAGCGAACGCATGGCGCATCGCCGGCTGAGGCGATTTACGACGCCTGCCTGATCCGCTTCCGGCCGATTATGATGACCACGCTGGCGGCGCTGGCGGGCACCTTGCCGATCGCGCTGGGACTGGGAGCCGGGGGAGAGGCGCGCCGGCCCATGGGCCTGGCTGTGGTGGGCGGCCTGGTGGTCTCCCAGCTCCTGACGCTCTTCATCACGCCGGTGTTCTACACCTACATGGAGCAATTCCGCGGGCGTTCCAAGAAATCGGGACGCAGGAAGAAAGTCACCGCACTGGAAGCTCCGGGGGAAGTCGCCGTCCGAGGGTGATGGTGATTTCTCCGGCAGGCGAAACCGCCTGTCCCACCCTGTACACTGAACGTATCCTCCGTTGGACCTGTTAACTCCACTCATGTATGTGAAAGGCGTGGGCCCGGCGCGCGCCGCCATGCTCGAAGCCAAGGGTCTGAAGACGGTGGAGGATCTGCTGACCTATGCGCCGTTTCGCTACGAAGACCGCAGCAACGTGAAGCGGATCGACAAGCTGGCTCCCGGCGAAATGGCCACGGTGCTGGCCGAAGTGCGCACGACGCGGCTTTCCGGGTTCCGCAGGCGCGGCCTGGGCATGTTCGAGGCGACGTTCACGGATGCTTCGGGCGGCATTCTGACTGGAAAGTGGTTCCACGGCGGGTACCTGAACGACGTTCTGGCGCCCGGGCAGAAGATCGCGCTGTTCGGCAAGGTGGAGTACGACTCCTACTCGCGCGGACTGGGGATGATGCATCCGGAGTTCGAGATCCTGACCGGAGACGACGACGGCGATGCCTCGCTGCACACCGGCCGCGTGGTTCCGGTGTACGAGGCCGCGGGTAAAGTCAACACGCGCGTTCTGCGCAGCCTGGTGCACCGCATCCTGGAGAGCTTGCCGCCGCAGCCCGATCCGCTTCCGCCTCATATTCTGAAGCCGCTCAAGCTGCCGGACCGGTGGACTGCGATCCGCGGGCTGCATTTTCCGCCGCCGGATTCCGACCTGCGCTTGCTGAATGCATTTCGCTCGCCCGCGCAGTACCGCCTGATCTTCGAGGAATTCTTCTGGCTGGAATGCGGCCTGGAGCTGAAACGCGCCCGGGCGCGTCTGGATCCGGGCATCGGCTTTCAATTGAACGAGCGCGTTCGCGAGCGCATCAAGCAGATGCTGCCGTTCAAGCCTACCGGGGCCCAGAAGCGCGTCCTGGCGGA
>DATIRX010000598.1:0-4582 GCA_035469225.1 Bryobacteraceae bacterium | reverse complement strand
GGATATTTCCAAACAGCAGTACGATCAGGCTCGCGCCAAGCTGGATAGCACCGCGGCGCAGCTTCGCCAGGCCGAGGAAAGGCTGGGATTGGTGAAAGAAGGTCCGCGGAAGGAAGAAATCACCGGAGCCCGCGCCCAAGTGGCCCGTGCGCAGGCCGCCGTGCAGACCGCGGAGGCGAACCGGATCGAAGTCCGGCGCAAGCAGCAGGAGCTGACGGCGCGGCGGGCGGAGATCGAACGGAACAGCGCGCAGGCCGGCATGACCCGCACCCAGATTGCGGACGCAGTGGTCGTTGCTCCCATCGACGGAGTGGTGCTGGTGAAGGCGGCTGAAGCCGGCGAGGTGATCGCGGCCGGCAGCACCATCGTCAGCCTGGGCGATCTGGATCACCCCTGGCTGCGGGCCTATATCAACGAAACCGATCTCGGCCGCGTGAAGGTAGGCGGCAAGGCCCGTCTCAGCACGGACTCTTTTCCAGGCAAGGTGTACGAGGGGCGCATCTCGTTTATCGCCTCGGAGGCGGAGTTCACACCCAAGCAGATCCAGACCAAAGAAGAGCGCGTGAAGCTGGTGTATCGGATCAAGATCGACGTGGATAATGCCCAGCACGAACTGAAGAACAACATGCCGGTGGACGCCGAGATTCTGTTGTGAGTATCGTCTCAGCTCAGGGACTCACCCGGCGCTTCGGGGCGCTGACAGCGGTGGATCATCTCGATCTGGAAGTACAGGCGGGCGAGATCTTCGCGCTGGTGGGACCCGACGGGGCCGGCAAGACCACGACGATGCGCCTGCTGTGCGGGTTGATGAACCCGAGCGAAGGCAAGGCCATGGTTGTGGGCCATGACGTTGCCAAGGAACCCGATGCCGTCAAGGATCAGATCGGGTATATGGCCCAGCGGTTCGGCCTGTACGGAGATCTGACGGTGAACGAGAACATGGCGTTCTATGCGGATCTGTTCGGCATCCTCGGCCGCGAGCGTGAGGAATTGAGCGGCCGGCTCCTGCAGATGACGCGCATGGAGCCGTTCCGCACGCGCCAGGCCGGGAAATTGTCCGGCGGCATGAAGCAAAAGCTGGCGCTGATGTGCACCTTGCTGCACAAGCCGCGCGTGCTGTTCCTGGATGAGCCGACCAACGGCGTCGATCCGGTTTCGCGCCGCGACTTCTGGGCGATCCTGTATCAACTGATCAGCGAAGGTCTGACGGTGGTGGTTTCGACCGCCTATATGGATGAGGCCGAGCGAGCCAATCGCGTCGGCCTGATGCACCAGGGGAAAATGATCCGCTGCGATTCCCCGGCTGCCTTAAAGGAGAGTCTGGCGGAAACCTGCTATCGCGTGCATTTTCCGCATCCGGAAGAGGCCCGGCCGCTGTTGGAAGGCCAGCCCGGGGTATTGGGCGTGTATCACGCAGGCATTGAATATCACCTTTTCGTGAACGAACGCATCACGCCGGTGGAAGATCTGCTGAAGGTGACGCCGTTCACCTATCAGCGAATCACGCCGTCGCTGGAAGACGTATTCATCGCGCTGGTTCGTAAAGAAGGGATTCCCCGTGCTGCCTAAGAACGGCGAATCGGCCGTCCACATCGAGAAGCTGGTCAAGCGCTTCGGCGATTTCGTCGCCGTGGACAATGTTTCCATCGATGTCGCCCGCGGCGAGATTTTCGGATTTCTGGGACCCAATGGGGCGGGGAAGTCGACCACCATTCGCATCATGTGCGGACTGCTGGCGCCCACTTCCGGGAGCGCCACCGTGGGCGGTTACGACGTCGCGACGCAGTCTGAGCTGGTGCGCGAGAACATCGGCTACATGTCGCAGAAATTCTCGCTGTACGACGATCTGACGGTGGAAGAGAACATCGAGTTCTTTGGCGGCGTGTATGGGGTGTCGCCCGGGAAGCTTCCGCAGCGCCGGGACTACGTCCTGAAGATGGCGGGCCTGGAAGACAAGCGCAAGTCCGCCACCCGTGATCTTCCGGGAGGGCTGAAACAGCGCCTGGCGCTGGGCTGCGCGATTCTGCACGAGCCTCCCATCCTGTTCCTGGACGAGCCGACCAGCGGCGTGGATCCGGTCGCCCGCCGGAATTTCTGGGAGCTGATCTATCAGCTCTCCCAGGCCGGCCACACCATTTTCGTGACCACTCACTACATGGATGAGGCCGAGTACTGCAATCGCGTTGCGTTGATGTATAGCGGGCGCGTGATTGCGCTGGGCTCGCCGGCTGAGCTGAAACACAACTTCGGCGAGCGCCACCTGCTGATGCTGGAGACAACCGACCTGCTGGGCGCCATGCGCGCGCTGCAAGGCCGCAAGGCAATCGTGGATGTCGCGGTCTTCGGAAGCGGTTTGCACGTCACCGTCGCCGAAGTGCGGGGGATCGAAGAAATCCGCACACTGCTCGGCGCTGCCTCCATTAAGATCGACAGCCTGGAGCCGATTCCGCCGTCCATGGAGGATGTGTTCGTGGGATTGATCGAAGAACAGGAACGAGCGGTTGCAAAATGAGTTTTCGACGTACTCGCGCCATGGCTCGCAAGGAGCTGCTGCACATCGTGCGCGATCCGCGAAGTCTGATGGCCGCACTGACGCAGCCCCTGCTGGTGCTGTTGTTGTTCGGCTACGCCCTGAGCCTGGACGTCGACCGGATCCCCACCATGATCTACGACGCCAACCGGACCGCGGAAAGCCGGAACCTGGTTCTGGCGTTCCGTGGATCGCGCTATTTCCAGGTCATCGACGAGGTGGATTCCTACCGTCCCATCGAGAAGGCCATGGACCAGCGCCGCATCCTGGTAGGCGTCGCGATTCCGGTGGATTACTCGCGCGACCTGCTGGAGGGCAAAGTATCGCCGGTGCAAATCCTGCTCGACGGGGCCGATTCCAACACGGCGTCCATTGCCATGGGTTACGCGCAGGGCGTGATCCAGACCTATGCGCGGCAAGCCCGCGAAGATGCGCAGAGCCTGCGGACCGGGAGCGTGCTGCGGCCTCCCGTCGAGGCCGAGGTGCGCGTCTGGTACAACACCGATCTGGTGTCCCGCAATTTCATTGTGCCGGGACTGATCGGCGTGATCACCATGATCATCGCCGCGCTGCTGACTTCGCTGACCATCGCGCGCGAATGGGAGAACGGCACCATGGAGCAATTGCTCTCGACGCCGGTACGCCCCATCGAGATGGCGCTGGGCAAGCTTTCGGCGCATTTCCTGCTGGGCCTGACCGACATGCTGATCGCGTTGTTTGTCGGCGTGGTGATCTTCAAAGTGCCGCTGCGAGGCAGCGTGGTGCTGCTGTTGTTCTCGGCCTGCGTCTTTCTCTACGGAGCGCTGGCGTGGGGCCTGTTCATCTCGGCGTCTTTCCGGAATCAGCTAAGCGCCTACCAGATGGGCACGCTGACATCGTTTCTGCCCGCGTTTCTGCTTTCCGGCTTTATCTATCCAATCTCGAACATGCCGTGGATCATCCGCGTGATTTCGGTGATCATCCCGGCGCGGTACTTCATCGACATCACCAAGGGAATTTTCCTGAAGGGTCTGGGACTGCGGCTCCTATGGTTGGATTTGTTGCTGCTGATCCTGTATGCGGTAGGGGTTTCCTTCCTGGCCGTGCGAAAACTGAGGCAAAAGATCGCATGAGACGCGTATGAGACAGCGTATCCGCACCATCATCCGCAAAGAGTTCCGGCAGGTGTTCCGCGATCCGCGGATGCGAGGCCTGCTGTTCATCCCGCCTCTGATGCAACTGCTGATCTTCGGGTATGCCGCCAACCTGGATGTGAATAACGCCCGCATCGCGTGGATGGACGAAGATCACAGTCCCCACAGCCGCGAGCTGCTCTCGCAATTTCTGGGTTCCGGGCGATTCATCATCGCCGCCACGCCCTCCAGCGAAGCGGAGATGCAGGACGCCATGGATCGCGGCCGCGTGGATGGGGTGGTCCGCGTGCTTCCCGGATTCGCCCGGGACATCGAGCGCGGGCGTCCCACCGGTGTTCAAGTCCTGCTGGACGGCAGCAATTCCAACAGCGCGTCGATTGTTTCGGCGTACGCCGGCCAGACCATCGCGCGATACGCCGCCGAAGTCATGGAGGACCGCCAGCGCCAGAAGCTGGTGGCTGCCGGGGTCCCGATGCACCCTGCGATTCCCCAGGTGGTCACCGAAACTCGCGTGTGGTTCAATCCCGAGCTCAAGAGCCGCAATTATTTCATCCCCGGCGTGATCGTCAACATCATCATGCTGACCACGCTTTCGCTCACCACCATGGCGATCGTCCGGGAAAAAGAGCTCGGCACCATGGAGCAGCTGATGGTGACGCCCATCCGTCCGGCCGAGTTGATCCTGGGCAAGACTCTGCCGTTCGTGGTGATCGGCTTTTGGGACATGCTGCTGGTGCTGGCGGCGTCGCTGGTGATTTTCCATGTGCCCTTCGCCGGCAGTTTCTGGCTGCTGAGCCTGGCGTCGCTGCTGTTCATCCTGACGACGCTAGGGGCCGGACTGTTCATCTCCACCATCTCGCGCACCCAGCAGCAGGCCAACATGGCCACGTTTCTGCTGTTTCAACCGTTCATGATGCTG
>DATIRX010000597.1:0-7195 GCA_035469225.1 Bryobacteraceae bacterium | reverse complement strand
GTTTTGCCTGTCGAATTCGAAATCTCCGCCGCGTTCATCGGATTGAGACCGAAGCTTTCCATGTAGATCAGGAGCTTGCGCGCATTGATCTTCTGCTGCAGGAACGGCAGCATGGCGGATTCGCCCTGCTTCACCGAAACCGGTGACGAGAAGCTGTATTCGAACAACTCACCGAGGTCGCGGGTGGCCATCGTAGGAGTGATCGAGGACACCTGGACGGATTCCGCCATCGCCTGACTTTTCGCCCGGGCTTCATCCCTGGCGATCTGAGGCGCTGGGGCGAACGCCCGCAAAGGCTCGCCGCCACCCACCGCACCCTGCAGCACAATCGGCGCCACCGGACGATTCTCCGCCAGCTCGGCTGTGGGCCGCTGCACGTACCGCGGCTCGTACAACTGCGTGATGAAGGAAATCGGACGTCCCGACACCACGGAGAGCTTTACATTGCTCCAGTCTTCGCCCGACGTGTTGTCGATGATCGCCCAGCCTTCCAGGGTCGCCTCCGCAGCAGTCCCGAAGATCAGCCGGTAGCTCGATTTCCACACCGCTGACGGCGTCATATAACTCGCAGTCAACTGCCGCGTCCCGGTGCCCGCCGTGTCGATGTATACGCTGCGCTTATCCTTCGAGCGTGCGCCGCTCAGAACCGTCAAATAGTCCCTCAGGAGTGCTTGCAGCTTGGGATCCGACAGCTTCACGGAGCTGGCCGCGCCCAGGTCAAAGGTGCGGATTTCGCCGGAATCCGTCAGAAGGACCACCGTCTCGCGCTCGGGCGACTTTTCGTCCGGCTTGACGGTCCGGGCGCTGACGATCGTTCCCGCGACCGTGTCCGACCCGAGCCGCAGTTCCAGGCGGGCGCCCTTCATCTGGTCCAGAAAGGCCGCCAGGGACGCCTGCCGGTCTATGGCAAACGGAAAGTCCTGCAAACGCTTGTCCAGGGCCTCGGCCGCATCGTAGCGCACCCCGCCGATGACGCCCCCGCTGCGGTCCACGATGGTCAGGGATTTCAGCACATCGTTCATATCGGACGCCTTAAAGTCGAGCCGGGCGGTCTCTCCGGCCCGCAGGTCGCCGGCGCGCTCGAAATAGCCGACGCCGTGCTTGTAGAGGATCACTTCCCGGACCGGCAGATCGGCGGCCACGGCCGGTACTATGAGGGCTATCTGAGCCAACAGAAGGGGGTTTCGCATCGTCGATGTCCTTTCGCTAACGGAATGCCTTGGGGCCGCCGATCCTTGCAGGCATCGGCGTAAGTTGACATAGCAGTTTGGACGGCGTCAGACTCGGTATTGTTGCTGCCTTGAGTCTAACCGAACCGGAGGAGACCTCTTGAGAATCCGAATCATAGCGACGGTCCTGGTGTTGTATTGCTCGACCATGGCTGCGCAGTTTACCAATTACCTGGGGCCGGGGATCCTCACCCGCGGCGCCGGCGATATAGGTACGCGCGCTGGACAGGACGTCGACTTGCGGTTTTTTGTCGGCGCTACGGCCATCTACGATAACGGGATCCAGCCCTATTCGGTGGATGGGGCCGGTAAGCTGGTTACCGTGGACGGGCTGTGGGGCACCGAAGTGTCCGCGGGAGCTTACGGCGTCCACAAGTTCCGCCACGCCAAGCTGGGACTGGATTACAAAGGGACCTATCGGCATTACGCGAACAACACCTACTTTAACGGCACTGACCAGGCTCTGGCTCTCGGTTACACCTACCAGAAGTCCCGGCGTTTGGTTTTCGATACGCGGCAGGTTGCCGGCACCGTCTCGCAAGGTACCAGTTTCGGTGGCATGCTCCCCACGGTCACCGACGCCCTGGTGACGCCCTCGTCTCTTCTCTTCGATAACCAGGCAAATTTCCTGCAGTCGTCACTGGACGTCAATCTGGTCAAGTCGGAGCGCACTGTGTTCACCTTCGGAGGCCAGGGGTTTGGTATCTGGCGAAAAGCAACCGGTCTGATCGGCATAGAAGGCTACGATCTTCACGGGACCGTAAAGCGTCGCCTGTCGCAACGGACGACCATCGGAGCCAACTTCCAACACGCCCACTTTGACTATCCGAAGGCGTTTGGAGAGGCCGATCTCAACACGTACTCGGGCATTCTTGCCACTCAATTTGGCCGCTACTGGACGCTATCGGCAAGCGCAGGAGCCTATCAGGCCGAAGTGCAGGGTCTTCAGCAGGTCGCCGTAGAACCGGAGATCGCGGCTCTTCTCGGCGTGTCGAGCACGGTGCAAACGTTCTATACGAAAAGCATCTTTCCGCAGTGGGACTTGTCGCTCACCCGCCGGTTCCAGCGTGCGTTTCTGTCATTCCGCTACGCCCAGGGCTCTTCGGCTGGAAACGGCGTTTATCTGACTTCACGCCAGGAAACAGCGGGCGTCGTATTCAGCTATTCCGCTACCACCAAGTGGAGCCTCAGTTTGTCCGCGGGCTCTGCAAGGCTGAGCGGAATCGCGCAGGGTCTGCAGCCCTATACCCAGTTGACCGGCGGCGGCGACATCACGTATGCGCTGACCAAACCCATCCACCTCATCGCCCGGTACGACGCGCGCCACCAGGAGATTGTGGACGGCGTCTTTAAGGGAACCAGCTATCGCGCCTCGTTCGGGATCTCCTTCAGCCCCGGCGATGTCCCGCTGGCCTTCCATTGATTCCTTGCGCCTGCTGATTATCGACGATGAGCCGGGCCTTCTGGACCTGTTGCGCCGCTACCTGGGGCGCCTGGGATACAAGGTCGAGGCGTACACCGCCCCCAGGGAGGCGCTGGAGCGGTTTCAAGCCGAGCCTGGGGGTTTCTCCCTGGCCATCACGGACCTCTCCTTGCCGGAAATGAACGGAGAGGAATTGATCGGGAAATTGCGCGAACTGCGCCCCCAGCTGCCCGCCATCATCACCAGCGGATATCCGTATCAGCCGCAAACGGCGGGCATCGGCTTTCTGCAGAAGCCCTTTCTCCCTCAGGCTCTGGCGGAGGAGATCGAAAAGGCGCTCAAAGGCCAGGTCTAGTTTCTGCCGCAGAGACCGGGCGTGCTGCACATGCCCGATGGACAGGAAGGAGCCATTTCCTTTGGAGCTCCATTGGCGTGGGCGGCAAAAGTCGAGTACTGCTGCTTCAGATGCTCCTGGCCGCAGGAGGGGCAGTGCACCCCTTGCGAGGCATTCTCCGAGGCTGCCCGCCGCACGAGCTTTTCGAATTTGCTTCCGCAATCTTCACACAGGTATTCAAAGATGGGCATAGTTTCTTAATCCAAAAGTGCTACTGCCAGTTTATCAACCCAGGCGCGGACTTCTGCCTGGGGCGCGGAAAAATTATTGACCAGGATCGAAAACGCCAGCCGCCCGCGAGTCCTGCTGTCGGCGTAGCCCGATAACGTCACCGCGCGCGTCAAGCTCCCGGTTTTAGCGCGGACCTGCCGGCCATCGGATGCGCAGCAGAGCCGCTGCGACAAAGTTCCATCCTCGCCTCCCACGGGAAGCAGCGACAACCAGGCCGGTCCGTTTTTCGACGCCGCCATGTAGCTGAGCATGCGCGTCACCGCCCGGGGCGATACCTCGTCATTGCGCGACAGTCCCGAGCCGTCTTCCGCACGCCATTCGTCGGCTTTGACGCCGATTTTGGCCATCCATGCGCCCAGTTCTTCCAATCCGGATTCGCGCGTACCGGAGCCGCGCGTCACGCGGGCCACCTCCCGCAGGATCAACTCGGCGTGCAGATTCTGGCTTACTTTCTCGAACACCTGCAGCACCTCCACCAGCGGGGGCGACGTCCGCGTCGCAATCACGTCCCCATCGACCGGCCATGGATCTTCGAAACTGGCGCGATGACGAGCCGCCGGACGCCCCCGGATGGCTACGCCGCGGCGCAACAAGGCATCGTAGAGAGCGTAAGCCGCGAACAATGCCGGATCGTCCACCGCCACGGTTTCGCGCACCGCCGCCCCGCCCAATGGAATGCTTCCCCACACCAGAAGCTGGCGCGAACCGGGGACCCGGGACAGCCGGATGCGGGAAATCTTCTCGCCGGCCACCGTGATCACGCGATTGTCGACGGCGTAATACTCGATGGCGGGATCGAAGGCGATGGTCGCCGGCCCGCCGGCTTCCGCCGAAGGATGAATGGAGAGCGAGATGACATTGTCATTGATGGTCAGCGCACTGACCGGAGCGCCATCCTCTCCGAGCATGTCGTCCGCGGTCCAGCTGGGCGGATAGGGAGCCCAGGGGAACCATTGATCGTCGCCAATGATGTCACCGTCCACGCGCTGGACGCCGGCCGCGACGGCCTGGTCGGCGAGATCCTCGATCGCACGCAGCGGACTCGCGGGAAGCGCGTCCTTGCGGTACGGATACTCGCGGCCGGAAAGGGACGGGTCACCGCCACCGACCAGAATCACATCGCCCGAGCGCGCGCGCACCAGCCGGGTGGTCAGACGGTAATCGGGACCCAGCCGCTCCAGGGCGAGCGCCCCGGTGAATAGTTTCATGTTGGACGCGGGCAGGTACAGCCGATCCGCATTTCGCGCATACAGCGCGCTGCCGCTCTTCAGGTCGAGGACGTGGATGCCGACCGAGGCGCGGGCCACGGGACTGGCCTCCAGCAGCACATCGATGGCGTGCTGCAGGTCGGCAGCGGCGCAGGAGATCGTCGCCACGATCAGCCCGGCCAGGACTCGCCTCATGTTCCGAGAATCGCACAAAAGCGCAGCGGCCTTCCCGGCGCTGGCCAGCGGAGCGCCGTTGGCAATTCCGCGTTTGCCCAGCCCAGGAAGTAGCCCAGGAAGTAGAATGAACGGAGGAGAAAACACGAATGACCCTTTCCCCATTCTCGCGCCGATGCGCCGTGACTCTGCTGGCGGCCTCGGCGTCCTTCCTCGCGTATGCTCAAGCGAAGCTCCCTGCCGACCTGGATCCCCAGTCGCGAGCCCGCCTGCCGTATCTGAAGAGTTCCGAGGTGGACGCCAAGGGAAAGAAAGTCGTCGACATCTTCGGCAAGGGTGGAACGGTGAGCGGGCCTCTGGCCTTCGCCACCTATAACGGGGCCGTGGGACAAGCCTTGCTGGACCTGCACGACGCGGCGGTGACGGGCGGAACGCTCGATCCGTACACGCGGGAGCTCGCCATTCTGGTCGCCTGCCGCGAAACCAACTATAACCTGGAGTGGAACGGGCACGAGGCCAGCGGCCTAAAGGCTGGAATCGACGCCAAGCTGATCGACGTGGTTCGGAAGCGCGGCCCGCTCGCCGGTTTGAATGAAAAGGACGCCACCGTCATTCGTTTCGGCCGCCAGATGCTGACGGATAAGAAGGTCGATTCCGCCACGTTTGCGAAGGTCGTCGAATTGTGGGGCAAGCGCGGCGCCATGGATATGGTCGCGGTGATGAACACCTACGCGGTGAGCGGCTTTTTTGCCATCGCGGTGGATGAGCACGCTGCCGAGGGCAAGGCCTCGCTTCCGGCGGTGAAGTAACTTCACTATTGGGCGGAGGACGCGGGCGGGGCGCGGTGCGAACCGAGCCGGGACTCCAGCCAGATCAGCATCACCAGCACGAACACTACGATCGATCCGATCAGGGGAAACATCATGATCCCGCTCAGTCCCCAGAGCGAGGCGACGTATCCCATCAATCCGGGGGTCAGCAAGCCTCCGGCCATGGCCAGCGAAAAGATTCCGTTGTAAAAACCGGGGTGATAGTAGGGGAACCGGTGGCCGATTTTTTCCACCACCAGGGGATAAATAGGAGCAAAAGCGCCTCCCACCAGCAGGACTCCCGTGATCGCGCCGAACTTGTTGTTGGTTGCCCCCAGCACCACACAGCCGAACATCGCCGCGGTGACGGTGGCGAGCAACAGTCTTCCATGGCGCGCGCGCGGCAGGATCCATTGCGAGGCGGCTCTTCCTACGGTCAGCGCGAGCCAATACAGCGCCAGCATCCCCAGGGCGGTAGGCGGACTGATGCCCAGCCGCTGGCTCAGGAACAGCGGGAGCCAGCCGGCCAGCGCCCACTCATTTCCTAACTGAAAAAAGAGCAGCAGGCTCAACAGGACGGCTCCGGTGCTGCGAAGATCCAACAGGGCCGGGGCAGCACCGGGCGCCTGCGGCGCAGGCTGAGCCGGGAACGGAGTCCGCCAGTACATCCAGCCGAACAAGGCCGGGATCACGGCAATCCACACCTGAACCGCCGCCGCCGTGTAGAGATAAAACGTTCCTGAAATCAGAATGGCGAGCGAGAAGCATCCCGCGCCAAACAGAATGCCCGCCAGATTTACGGTGGCCGCGGGATCGTGGCGGTACATCGGCGAGATGGCGTGGAAGATGGCGGTATGCAGCAAGCCCGCGGCAAATCCCACCACCGCCATTCCTCCCACACGCCACCATGGAGAAAACGGCGGGGAAACGAACGCCAGGTAGAGAAACGCGGCTCCGGCAAGTCCGCAGGCCAACGCGAGGGTCCAGCCGATGCCCTTGCGTTGAAGCAAGGATGACGAGACTCGCGACGATCCCACCAAGCCGGCGATCAACCCCGCGTAATACAGCCCCACGATGCCGTACTGCGAGGTGAGATGATGCTGCCAGGAAAACAGGATGGTGCCCAGGAAGGACAGCAGCACGCCGGATACGAAGAATCCAGCTAAGGCGCGGCGCGCGCTGGAAGATCCAAGCGGATCGCCTGTCGGTGCAGCCGGCACGGTCGCGGGTTCGGGCGAATGAACCGGCATTCCAACGCTCAAAGGATCTCGTCGCCTTGCGGCGAAAGAATTACTTTCACATCCATACTACGGCCGTCGCGCCAGATGGTTAGGTCCAGAGTATCTCCGGCGTGCTTGCGGGAGATCGCCCGCATGATGGCGTCTTGTTCCTCCACCCGCTTGCCATCCACCGCGGTAATCAGATCGCCGCCGGTCGGAACCAGGTAGTTGCCGACGCGAACCTGCTGCGTGGCGCCGCGCAATCCGGCGGCAGCGGCAGGCGATCGGGGCGACACCCGTCCGATCAGCAGGCCACCGGTACGAGGCAGGCGCAGGGCCTCTGCCCAGTCCCCCGAGATCGAGTAGGTGGTTACCCCGATCGCGCTCGAGGCGGGCCGTCTGCCCGACCGGAAATCCTCCAGCATCCCTTTGGCGCGGTTGATCGGCATGGCGAAACCAATGCCCACGCTGCCGCCGTTGGGACCATAAATGGCGGTGTTAATCCCG
>DATIRX010000596.1:0-6555 GCA_035469225.1 Bryobacteraceae bacterium | reverse complement strand
ACACACCTATCAAACCCGCGACTACGCTCCTAAACTCGCCGCGCGCTTTGGCCGCGTTCTGATCGGCGACGTCATCGCCGGCAAGCCGCCGGTTTTCGTCCGGCAGATGTTCCAGGGCAAATTCAATGCGGATGTTCGTCTGGTGGGCGAGGGGCCGCATTTTATTTCCATCCAGGCCGGAGCCTGGCGGGCCGAAGGTTCGCCGCTGGTCGAGACATTCACTCCAACGCCGGCCCCGTCCCGGCAAACAGCTGAGGCGCCGTTCCGAGAAGCCGCGCGGGCCGTGGATCTCAACGCCGCGGACATCATCGTATCCGTCGGCCGCGGCATCAAGGAAAAGGAAAATATCCCGGTGGTGGAAGCCCTGGCGCAGGCGCTGGGCGCGGAACTGGCTGCGTCCCGGCCCATCTGCGACGCAGGCTGGCTGCCGATGGAGCGCCAGGTGGGCAGCTCAGGTCAGACCGTCGCCCCGAAAGTTTATATCGCCGTCGGCATTTCCGGTGCGATTCAGCACCTGGTGGGCATGAAAGGCGCGAAAACCATCGTGGCGATCAACAAAGACCCCGACGCTCCCATCTTCGAAGTAGCCGATTACGGCATCGTCGGAGATTTGTTCGAAGTCGTTCCGGCGCTGGTCGAAGAAATCAGGAAGGCCAAGCCCGGTCCGTGAGGACGGCAATCCGACACTATTCCGGAATGCCGGTCACGCGGCGCAGGATGTCCATCTCCTCGGACGAGAAATCGCGCGCATCGTTATTCAGGCGTTCTTTTCGCAAAGCCGGCCTGGTCTGACGCAGCTCCTGGATCTCCTGCCGCACCGCCTGACGGCGCACGGGACGAAGGTTCATGAAGGCCGGATACACATCCTGGAGCCTTTCACGCTGATCCGCGGGAAGCTGCTCCAGCCGGTTGAGTCGTTGTTCCATCTGCTGGCGGCGTTCCGGAGGAAGCTGCGATAGCGCGCGCTCCCGGTCCTCCGGCGACATTTGCAGGAAGCGCTCCACGGCCGGCGCCGGCAGCGGCAGCATCTTCTGCTGCTGTTTGAGTTTTTGCTGCCGCAACGCCTTCTGTTGCGAGAGCTGCTTCACAACCCCGTCCTGGGCCGCCGCAGGTGAGACCCATCCCGCCAGCACAACCACCGTCAAAAGCGCATGGGCCAAAATAGACCGCATAAGCTATCTCTCGAGCGGAAGGAGCAGCTCCAGATCGTTCACTGCCTGCTCCACCTGTTCGATTTCCGTCTTGCCGGCCTGCTTCGCGGCGTCCGGAGTCCTGGGAACCATCAGCAGCCCCAGCCCCACCAGCGCACCGGCTGCCACCAAGGGGACCGCGGGACGCCACAACAGCCTCCGCCACCAGGGCCGCCGCGACTCCTCCGACGCAATGCGCGCATACAGCCGCGCGTCGAATCCCGGGGTGATTTCAGGAGCCGCGAACTCGTCCAGTTTTTCCCACACCGACACCAGTCCGCGGCACTCCGCGCAATCCTGGATGTGACCATCCACTTCCGCCATCGCGGCCGCATCCAGCGTCTTCGCCAGATAGCCGGTGAGAAGCTCCGCGCCTTGCTCGTTCTTAGTCAGGCAAATCATCGTCTTCCCTCAAAGACAGTTTCGATACAGTCTACGCCATGTGGGCCAGCCGGCCGCGCAGCGATTCGTACGCCCGGAACAACAGCGATTTGATCGCCGATTCCGAGCAGCGCAAAGCCCCCGCGATCTGCGTATAATCCAGGCCCTCGTACTTGTGCATCAGGACAGCCGCGCGCTGTTTTGCGGGCAGGGCTTCGATCGCCTGCCTCACCTCGCGCAATCTGGCCTCATGGACCATCTCTTGCTCCATCGTCGGCTGGCGGTCAGCCACCTGGCGTTCCATCCCCTCGGGCGTTTCTGCATCCAGGCTCTCGTGGCCTTTTTCTTTCCTGCCGTCGCGTATGGAATTCAGAGCTACGTGCGTCGCGATGCGGAACAGCCAAGTTGTAAATTTCGCCGTGGGCTCATACGTAGACCGGCTCCGGTAGACCCGCAGGAAGACTTCCTGGGCCAGCTCCTCCGATACTGCCTGGTTCTGGACCATCCGGTACAGGAAGTGAACCACGGATCCCCGGTGCCGTTCGAGCAACACAGCGAAGCTGGTGTCATCCCCTTCGCCGACCCGCAGCATCAACTGGGCGTCTGGTTCCAGGGCGACGACAGCCTCCATGTAGTTTTGAACCCCGCCTTCCGAAGAAGGTTTCGCTATTCGCCTTTGAGCGACCGATCCATCAGTTCCCGGACGGCATCCTGGGGAGTTTTCCGGCCGGCCATTACGGCGTCCATCTGTTGAATAATGGGCAGATCCACTCCGAACTTGGCTCCCAGGGCGACGGCCACTCCGCAGGTCTCCACACCCTCGGCCACCATACGCATCGACGCCAGAATCTCGCCGAGGGGCCGTCCACGGCCCAACTCCTTGCCTACGTATCGATTGCGGCTTAAATCTCCACTACAGGTTAAGACCAGGTCGCCCAATCCTGCCAGACCCGCCAGGGTGTTCGCCTGCCCCCCCATAGCGACCGCCAGGCGGGTGATCTCGGCCAGCCCGCGGGTGATCAGGGCAGCCGTGGGATTGTGCCCCAGGCCCAGCCCGTCGCAGATGCCCGCTCCGATGGCGATCACGTTCTTCAGGGCGGCGCCTACCTCGACCCCTGCGGGGTCGGCATTCGTGTACAGGCGGAAGGTCGGTCCGGAGAAGGCTTCCTGCACGCAGCGGGCGACGCCGGCGTTGGACGACGCGACTACGACCGCCGTCGGGTTTCCCGCGGCCACCTCGCGCGCGAAGGTCGGTCCCGAAAGGACCGCGACGCGGCTGGCCCCGGTGACTGGATGGGTCACCTGCTCAATGACTTGCGACATCCGCAGCAGGCTGCCCTGCTCCAGACCCTTGGTGGCGCTCACCAGGATCATCGACGGGGTCAGATGCGGCAGCATGGCGGAATATATGCTGCGCGCGTGGTGCGAAGGCATCACGCCCAGAACGATATCGGCGCCCTCCAGCGCCGCGGGCAGTTCCCTGACGATCTGAATGGCATCCGGAAGGCGAAACCCGGGAAGGAATACGTCGTTCTCGCGGGAGTTCGCCATGCGCGCGGCGAGATCGGCTTCATACACCCACAGCCGCAACGATTCCGATCGCGGAGCCAGCACGATCGCCAGCGCGGTACCCCAGCTTCCGCCTCCGATGATCGCCAGCTTCATCAGGTTCCCCAGCGGAACACGGGTTCTTTGCCCGCCCGCATGCGTCCCATATTCTCTTTGTGCCGGTACACCACGATGGCCGCCGCGATCAACGCCGCCAGCAGCTCATTCACGATCGGGTGCGAGATCAGCCACAGGCCGAAAGGAAACGTCGCGGCTGCCAGAATCGAGGCTGCCGAGATGTAGCGCGTAACCACCACCGTGATCACGAACACGATAATGCCGGCCAGGGCGGGAATCGGCGTCAGGTACAGAAACGCTCCGGTGAACGTCGCCACCGCCTTCCCGCCCTTGAAGCCCAGAAAGATCGGAAACGCATGACCCAACACCACTGCCACTGCAGCGTCCGCCATCCCTCCGGGCGAGCCATCGGTGAGCATCCCGGCGATCCACACCGCCGCGTAGCCCTTGGCCATATCCAGAACCAGTGTGGCCACCCCCGCGCCGCGTCCGGCGGCCCTGAGGACATTGGTTGCGCCGATGTTGCCGCTGCCCTCGCTGCGCACATCTTTGCCGGTGGTCAAACGGGTCAGCAGATATCCAAACGGTATGGCGCCCAGCAGGTAGGCGATGAGGATTGCAAGTAGTCCCATCATGAGGTCAGAGGAAATTCCTGAAGTTTAGTGTACTTTCCGTCCGCGGACAAATATAGCGAAAAGGATGAGGCCGCGTAGTGTCCAATGTCGGAAAGCTCAATTTCCGCGAGCATGCGTTTCAGTGCGCCCAACGGAACAGTCTTCCGCGTCCTGGCCAGCGTGACGTGCGGGCGATACATCCTGGGGTCGGGCGTCACACCGGCGGCTACAGCGATCCGCTCGGTTTCAGTCACCAGTGAAGCGAGCGTTTCGCTGGCTTCCACGCCTGCGTACAACACCCGCGCGCTGCGTGGATTGGGGAGCCAGCCGATCCGGCGGATCGAGACCTCCACCGGCCTTGGAGCCGTGACGGTGCGGAGCGCATGCTTCAGCTCGTCCAGCCGCTCCTCGGGCCACTCCCCGATGAACTTGGTGGTGACGTGCAACTTCTCCACCGGAATCCAGTGCAGCTTCGCCAAGGGGCGTAACCGCTGGAGCAACGCCTCCAGAGCCCCCTTGACGTCGCCGGGGATGTCGATCGCCGTGAAGAGTCGCAAGACCCATTAGTGTACGGCAACTCTATGCGGTTCGTCCGTGGGGGATGCTTAAAATCGGATGCCGACCGTGATGGGAATTAAGCTGGCGCCTGAACCGGGAGTGAAGGCGTGGTGGTAGCGCGCCTCCAGAAAAAGCTTGAAGCGCGGGTCGCCCAGATTGAAGGCGAATCCGGCGCCGCCATTGACGCCGAACCTGTACAGATTCTCGGTGCGAATCAGATCGTACTGGCTGGTGGGCCCGGCTGGAACGCGGAACTTGGTGAGCTGGCCGTAGATGCCGGCGCCACCAGTGAGATAGAAATCCGTGGGTCCCCGTTCATTGATATGAACGATCGGGTCCAGCGTGAGTGCCCAATATTTTTGTGTGCCGTGCTGGGCGCCTTGGCGCACCAGGGCGGCATGGTTAATCCCGAATCCGGCGGCCAGAAAATCGACGTTGACGCCGACGGATCCGTTCTGGATGCCGGCCCCGCCGGCCAGGTTCCACCCCGTATCGAGACTCCTGGCCAGGGGATTGACGGGTGTCGATACTCCCACACCAAGACTCGCGGTTGGCCGCGTGTAGGATCCGCCGAAATGCCGCCACTGTGCCGAGACCGGCAAGACGGCCACCAGAAGCAAGAATAGATTGCGTCGCATGTAGGTTCTCCCAGCCCGCGAGGGCTGTTCTTAGGACGCGCGCCGGTGTCAGAGCAACCCACGGCCCATTCGATAGACCCTTGAAGAACAGTGGGTTTACACACGCCGCCTGCGCACCCCTTCTGGCTGAAAACCACCAACGTAGGTGGAATCAGCCAGCATGCGTCGCACGGTCGCTCACCAACTAATTCTTCAATGCTTTAAAAAGCTTCTTGGGTTCGTTTCGCCAGGGGTGGAATGGGCGCCAGGCCACCATCCAATCGCGCCGCGATATACTGACAGGGAGGTTACATAATGAAACGCACACTCCCGATTGTTCTCGGCACGCTGGCCCTTTCGGCCGCCGCCTTCGCGCAAGCCGACCAGGCCGCCATCGACAAAGCCCTGATCGCCGCACCCGCCCAACTGAAAGCAGGCGCCACGGTCATCAAGTGGAAGGCCGACTTTACCTACGACACACTGAAGAAGGGCACCAACCGCCTGGTCTGCTATGACAAGTCCGGGATGCCCACGGCGCAGCCGTTTTTCGTGGAATGCACCAGCATCGCCAACCTGGATCGGGTGGCCCAGAATCTGAAGCTCGAAGCCATCCCCGACAAGAAAGCCAGTCAGGCTGCCTTCGAGGCCGCTGAAAAGGACGGAACCCGTGCGAAACCCGAGTTCGGATCGGTCTGGTATCACCAGATGGGTCCCGACGCCGAGCATCTTCGGGCGCACATGACCATCGCCGTTCCCGGCGCGACCACCAAGACCCTCGGCTTGCCGGAAAACGGCCAGCAGGGCGGTGTGTGGATCATGAACGCGGGCACGACCACTGCCCACCTGATGACCCCGGGCGAATAAACCCGGCATGAAGCCGCTGCTCTTTGGCTTTCTCACAATTGCAGCGTTGGTGGCGGCGCCGGAGAAGCAGAAATTCACCGGCGTCGTCACCGATAGCATGTGCGCCACCGGCGATCATGCGCGCATGCGAATGGGACCGACCGACGCCGAGTGCACCATCGCCTGCGTCCTGGCGCACGGCGCCCTGTACGTTCTCTATGACGGTAAGGAAGTCTACACGCTGAGCGACCAGAAGGCGCCGGAGAAGTTCGCCGGGAAAAAGGTAACGGTCACAGGCTCGCTGGACGCCAAAACCAAGACCATCCAGGTGATGTCGATCACGGCCGCAAGATGATCCGGTAACGCGGATCTAGAATAGTAACTTGTATTTTCGGCTTTATCCTCTCCGTCTTACCTTCGTGGCGCGCGAAGCCATTTCTTTCTCCCGCGGAACCGCCGGCAACCAGTTGCGCGGGGCCTTCGGCGCCATGCTCCACAAAATCGCCTGCGTGCCAGATTGTCCGGGCGCGCGCGATTGCGAGCAGCGCGATTCCTGCCAGTATGCGCAGATGTTTGCTCCCTCGGCGGCGGCCGGTCCCAGCGGCCTGGCCGACCGGCCTCGTCCATTTGTTTTCCGAGCTCACCATTTAGACGGCCGCACGGTGGCCCAGGGCGAAACATTTCATTTCAACTTCCACTGGTTCGATCTGCGCCGTCCGTCCGTCC
>DATIRX010000595.1:0-6313 GCA_035469225.1 Bryobacteraceae bacterium | reverse complement strand
TCGCCTTTGGCATCGGCGGCGACTCCTTCCGCCTGGGCGATCTGCGGGTTGGTGGAGGGATCGGGGATGAAGCTCTTCACCGTGCCATCCTTGGCGCTGCCGACCCGGATGCCGCGCTTCACGCCGGGGTTGGTCATCTCGTCGGACTGCGAGTCGGTCGAATACAGCGTGTCGTCCCTGGAAATGAAGATCCCGCTGGGGCGGCCGAACTGCTTCCACTGGTCGAGGAACTTCCCGTCCTGATCGAAGATCTGAATGCGGTTGTTTTGCCGGTCGGCGACGAAGATCCGTCCCTTCGAATCCATGGCGATACTGTGCGGATCGTTGAACTCGCCCGGTCCGGATCCTTTCTTGCCCCAGGTCTTGAGGAACTTCCCGTCTTTCGAGAACTTCATGATGCGTGCGTTGGTGTCACCGCCATGCCCGTCGGAGACGAAGATGTCGCCGTTCGGCGCGATGACGACGTCGGTCGGACCATTGAACATATCCGTTCCGGCGCCGGCGACGCCGGCCTTTCCCAGCGTCATGAGGACTTTGCCGTCGGGACTGAACTTGAAGACCTGCTGGCCGTGGCCGTCCTTGGCCTGCGCATCGGTGACCCAGACGTTGCCATCGCGGTCGATCGCCATTCCGTGGGCTTGCGCGAACCCCGTGCCGAAACTTTTGAGGAGCTTGCCGGATGCGTCGAACTCGAGGATGTTCGGTTCGCTGCGGTGGAACACCCAGATGTTGCCGTGCGCATCCGGATCCACCGAGATCACCTGGGCCCACTGAATATTCGCAGGAAGGTGCGCCCAATTCTCTACGGCGCGATACGGATTCGGCATGGTATTGGTGGCGGCTGCGCTGGTCTGGGCGAAGGCAAGGCTTCCTCCCAGCAGGAATGCCAAAAGCAGGAATCGGGACATCGCAGTTTCTCCTTGGTTGGTGATGGCATTATTCTACTCCCAGTGATAGGATCTCAGGACAGTGATGAAAAACCACTACAACCTTCGCCTGTTGATGCTCGCGATTCTAGCCTTCGCGCCCTCGGCGTGGTCCCAGGACAGCAAAGTCCAGAAAAAGGCTCAGCCGCCGAAATCCCTCCGCCTGTACGTGTTCGATTGCGGGAGCCTGAACATCCCCGACACGTCGCCCTACCAGCTGAAGCCGGAAGAATTGGCTACGACCTATATGTCGGTTGCGTGCTTCCTGGTGGCTCATCCGAAGGGGACTCTGATCTGGGATGCGGGCGCAGTTCCCGATAGCGCCTTCAAGCCGGGCGGCGGCCCGGCAACGCTGCGATACGCGACCTCCCGCAAGCCCCTGACGGCGCAGATGGCCGAGATCGGCTACGCGCCGGCCGATATCACCTATCTATCGATCTCGCACTTTCACTGGGACCATGTCGGGAACGCCAATGTGTTCGCGGGTTCCACCTGGCTGGTGCGAAAGCTGGAACGGGACATCATGTTCGCCGAACCTCCGTCTCCTCGCACCGAGCCGGCCAACTACAGCGCGTTGAAGAACAGCAAAACCAAAATTGTCACGCAAGCGGATTATGATGTTTTCGGCGATGGAACGGTGGTTCTTAAGTCGGCTCCCGGGCACTCGCCCGATCACCAGGTATTGTTTTTGAAGCTGGCGAAAACCGGTCCGGTGGTCATCAGCGGGGACCTTTATCACTATCCGGAAGAGCGGAAGCTGCGTAAGATCCCGACGACGGAATTCGACGCGGCGCAAACCATCGCGTCCAGAGCGGCCGTGGAAGCGTTTCTGAAGAAAACCGGCGCCCAGCTATGGATCCAGCACGACTTCACGGCGAATGCCAAGCTCAAGAAGGCGCCTGAGTACTACGAGTAGCCTCCGGCCGCCTCCCGGCGACGATTCTCAGCGCTTCCTTAAACCGTGCCTGCCGCGTGTTCTGTGCCAGCCGTTCCCAGTGAACCCTGCCATAGACGATTTTGGTGTGGCTGTCCCTCAGGCTCACGTCGCCGGCCCAGAAGCGCCGATGGAAGTCCTGGAAGCCGGGCACGGTCTCACTCCAATCGATCGGCTTGCCCGCTGAACCCAGCAAGAGGAACGCCATGGCGTAGAAGATGTGGGCGACCTGCTGCATGAGGAAGAATCGGGCCAGCTGGTACTGGTCGGGCGGTTGTCCGAAATATTCCTGAAGATAAACTTTTTCCTCGGCGTCATTGGTGACGAGCAAGTTCGCAACGACGGCCAGGTCGGCATAGCGATCGTTCAGGAAAGCGGCTTCCCAGTCCACCAGCCATATACGGTGTCCGTCGAAAAGGATATTGTCGGGCTTGAAGAAGTCGTTGTGACTCGACACCATGTCCGGATCCACCATGTCGGGATCGGGATGCGGGTAAGCCGCAGCCACCTGCTCGTAGAGAGAGAACAATTCCTGGCTCTCGCCTTGCGGCAGAAGGTTCACCGCTTGAATCCTCTGGAGGAATGCGTCCAGAGCAGCCCCTTTGTGGATGAGGAACATGCATGAGGTGTTGAGGTGATTCGCCCGTCCGGGAAACGGCGGTAGTGCATGCAGGCTCCGCAGTGCGGCGGGCATTCGAACCAGCGCGTCCGCGGCCGGAAAGGGCACAGCCTCCACAAAATCAGTGATGGAAATCTTGTCTTCTATGCTGGTGTACCAGACACGCGGCGCCAGACCCGCGCCGGCCGCCGCCTTCATGCAGGTGTAATGGCAAGCGGGATCGTCGGCACGCAGGATGATCTTCAATAGAAATGGAGATCCTCGCACCACGATACGAAATACCAGGGACGTGGTCTGACCCTTGGTCATCGGCCGGATGTCTTCGAACCCGGTGACGCCAAACGCTTCCCCCAGCGCGCGCGCTACGCCGTCCTGCTTCGCTTCCGGAATCATTCGATGGCCGTCTTAGGCACCCATCTTGGATGCGAGGTCGAGCATGTTCTCAGACACCGCGTCGAAATCACCTGGTTTCGCGGTGTCGCCCCGGCGGGCGGGTCCGTACTCACTGGGCCGGTGAATGAAACCGGTACGCAGGCCGAAGCTGCGCGCAGCGTCCAGGTCGCCGCGATGCGCAGCCGTCATCATCACCTCTTCCGGTTTCAGGCTGAGCAGCTCGCACGCGGTCAGATACGCCTCGCGATCGGGCTTATAGTGCCGGGCGACTTCGGCGCCCAGGATCAGGTCCCAGGGCAGGCCGGCATTCTTGCCCATGTCGGCGAGAAGCGATACATTGCCGTTCGAAAGGGGCGCGATGGTGAACTTCTTCTTCAGCCGCGCGAGCCCGGCGACGGAATCGGGCCAGGGCTTCAGCCGGTGCCAGACACGGTTCCAGTGATCTTTTTCTTCCTCGGTCAGCCCGCTGATCCCGAATTCCTTGAGCAGATCGTCAAGGATCATCCGGTGCAGAACGTCGAGCTTGGTCCAGGGCATCTCACCCTTGCGGACCCTGTCCATCGCGGGTGCGTAGCCGCTGCGCCAGCGGTCGGCGAAGCGCGCCCAGTCGATGGTCAGGCGCTTGGTTTTCCCCCAGACGGCGCCTTCCGCGATGATGGAGCCGCGCCAGTCGACCACCGTTCCGAAGGTATCGAATACCAGCGCTTTCACACCGCGCGGCTGGGCCAGCCCGGGCCGTGCAACAACCAGGGCCGCAAAACCCGCGGAGGCAGTGCGGATTGCCTGTCTACGGGTTGGCAGCATCCGCCTTCCTTATGGGAGTACCGCCGTTGTGTTCCTCTTGGGAACCTCGCCCACGGGAATGCGAGTAACTTCCTTCATCGATTTGATGTCGACCACCGAAACCAGGTTCGATGCGGCGCAGGCCACATAAGCAGTCTTGCCGTCGGGCGTCAGCGTCACCCAGTCCGGGGACTTTCCGACTTCGGTTCCGCCCACCAGTTTCAGGTCCGGAAGCGAGTAGAAGTAGACGGAGCTGTTCAATCGGCTATTGACGACCAGGGTCTTCCCATCGGCCGTGACGGCCATTCCGTGCGACTCATTCCCGCCCACCGGGAAGGGAGTTTTCCCCGCGGGAAGCGCCGGCAGCTTGATCCGATTGACTTCCTTCTGCGTTGCGAAGTCCACCACCGCAAATCCGTTCAGGGCCGAAAGCTGGACGAAAATCCATTTGGTGCTTCCGTCGGGATTGGCCGCGAAGGCCATCGGACGAATGCCCAGGTCCATGGTGAGAGACCAGACCGGCTCTTCGGTCTTCTGGTCGATCACCGTTATGGTTTTGCTGGCAATCGATCCGCTGACCACAAACTTGCCGTCGGGCGTGACGTAGGTGTTGTGAACGGATCCCTTGACGGGGATGCTCTTGGCTCTGGTCATGGAGGCGGTATCGATGACATCCACCGCGCCGGGCGCAACCGCGATACCCACATAAACCCGGCGTCCGTCCTTGCTGATGGAAATGTTGTTGGGGTGACCGGTGAGGGGAACGCTCTTGATGACCTTCAGGGTTTTGGCGTCGACAATGTCCAGCGAGCTGTTGCCTTCATTGCTGATGTAGTAGCGGCTCCCGTCGGGGGCGGCTGCGGCGCCGTGATTCACCTCGATGCCGCGGATCTCTCCCACCACCTTGTTGGTCACCGGATCGATGATGGAGACATTGTCCCCGGCGCTGTTGGTCTGGATAATGCGAACTGAGCCCGCCGCCAGGGGCAATGCGAGTAGAAATCCGATTTTCAGTATGTTCATGGTTTTCAAGCGCTCCTAATATGGTGCCGAGGTCCATTTGACAGTGGACCAAGATCGGCCGATGGTGTCAAGCCACCAGTCCTACTTGCCCTGTTCAGCGGCATGTTCGCTCCGGCCTGCAAGAAAGCAGCGACAAAACGAACCCAGGAAGATATTGAAACCAAAGGGGCGCCATTTTTCAGTGAGAGTCTTCATTCGATTGCCTCCTTCCATCGTTCCGTTGGCGCCCGGTAGCCGAGCGGGCTCCGATTCAAAATCTATGGCCGGGAGGGGTGGAAACGGGTCGATGAAGGGGGCAAGTGGCAGAAGATTTGGGCAGAGAAGTATTTCAGGGGTGGGGATTCTCTAGTTGGCCGGTCTCCAAATGCCGACTTCTCAACCAATCTGGTTGCCCGTTGGCCTAACTTCCGCGAGCGGCGTTTCTCGGGAGTAATCGACTGGTGATGTTAAACTTCCCGGAAGCCGACTTCTGGCTCCCTTCCACCGCAAGATATCTGAACACCACGCTAGTCTCTGCTGCGATAAGCTGGCCCCCTACGAAATCCTGGCCCCCATTGGCAAAGGTGGCATGGGCGAAGTCTGCCGCGCCCGCGACCCTAGCCTTGGACGCGATGTCGCGATCAAGATGTCGGCGGAGCGGTTTTCGTACCGGTTCGAGCGTTGGGCCTTCTTCAACTCCAACGGACCCTTCGGCGACTCCCCCCTTCAGGCTAACCTTGCAGTCAGCAGGCAGGGGCAAGATAATAGTGGCCAAAGCAATTACACGAAAAACTGAGGAGTCAGGTTTCATGTTCTTGAATCGTCGTTCGTTGAAACTCCTGTTGCTGGTGCCAGCGCTCGTAGCCCTTGGCGGATATGTGGCCTTGAAAGCTCAGCAAAAGGCTTCTTCCACGGCGGGTGCCAAGCGCTGGTCGGACGCGTCCACTTGGCCCGACAAGAAGGTGCCCGCCAAAGACGCGATGGTCACCATTGACCGGGACATGAACGTCGTCCTCGATGTCAGCCCGGCGGCACTGCACGGTTTGACGATTAACGGCAAGCTGAGCTTCGCAGACGATAAGGATCTCGAACTGACCGCCGAGTGGATCATGGTCCACGGAGAATTGGAGATTGGCACGGCCGCCAAGCCCTTCACCCACAACGCGACCATCACCCTGACGGACAACTTCAAGAACGAGGATTTCGGGGGGCTGGGAGGCAATGACCGCAGTGACCGCGGAATCATGCTGATGGGCGGCACCTTGAACCTGCACGGGAACCGGACCAATACATGGACCAAGCTGGCGAACACGACTAATGCCGGCAGCACGTCGATTGATGTCCTGAACGCCGGTGGTTGGCGGGTTGGCGACGAAATCGTCCTGGCGTCGACGGATTTCGATCCCCGGCAGGCGGAGCGGCGGACCATTTCGGCGATCCGCGGCAACACGATCACGCTCGACAGGAAACTGGATTACATGCACTTCGGCAAGATCACCTTCGACGTCGATGAACGCGGCGAAGTCGGCTTGCTGACACGCAATATCAAACTTCAGGCATCGGCCGACGCGGAACAGTCCTTCTACGGCGGGCACGTCATGGCGATGGTCGGAAGCAAGATGTTTGTCGAGGGCGTCGAATTCAATCGAATGGGCC